>JADFQD010000048.1 GCA_022561975.1 Acidobacteriota bacterium | reverse complement strand
ATAGACCTCCGAGTTCGAGCGTGTCGGTGATTCCGTAGATCGACCTGCGCAGTTCGACCGACGCTTCGACGGAAATCGACTCGGCATGACTCAGCCTGTCAGCGGTCCTCAAGCACTCGACCAGAATCAACTCGCTGGCGACCGCGCGGTCCATCTCCGGCCACTCGGCGAGAGCGTCGGGTTGACCGAGGACCAAGCGCAGGATGACGGAGGAGTCAACGTAGGCGATCACCGGCCACTGCGCCGATCTTCGAGCAGAAGATCGACGACATCGAGGTCGAGGTTCAGCGGTGCGGGGAGCTTGAAGTCGCCGGGCCTCGGCGCGCCAGGTTTGGGGCTTCGAACACGTAGCGGCGTGGCTCCCCGCTCATAGGGAACGATACGAGCCACCGGCGTCGCCCGATCCATCACCGTCAGGCTGTCTCCAGCCCGAACCCGCCTGAGATACTCGCTGAGCTTGGACTTGAGTTCGGCGATTCCAACGGCGTTGTCAAGGATGGGCTTCATGACTAAATACTAGTCATTTCTGGTCACAAACACAACCGCCGATCCAGACTCCGGTACTGGATCGCCTCGGCGATGTGCGCCGGGCCGATGTCGGTGCCACCGGCAAGATCGACGATGGTTCTGGCGACCTTCAGGATGCGGGTGAGCGCACGGGCGGAGAGGCCGAGCTTCTCGAAGGCGCTGTCGAGAAGACTCTGGGCGGAGACGTCGAGACGGCAGTGCTCGCGCAACTCGGCGCTAGCCATGGCCGCGTTGCAGGCGACGGTGAGGGTGTTCGAGAGCCGTTCCTGCTGGCGGCTCCTGGCCTCGAGAACGCGAGAGGCCACTCCCTCGGAGGGCTCGCCTCCGGGTGAGCGCAGGTCCTTGAGCTCGACCGCCGGAACCTCGACATGAAGGTCGATCCGATCGAGCAGCGGACCCGACACCCGCCGCCGGTAGTTCTCGACCTGGAGCGGCGAACAGGAGCACTCGTTGCGACGGTCACCCTGGTGGCCGCAGGGGCAGGGGTTCATGGCGGCCAAGAGCGCGAAGCGAGCCGGGAAGGTCAGCCGCGCCTGCGTTCGCACCACCGTTACCACGCCGCCTTCGAGGGGCTGGCGTAACGCTTCGAGCGTATCGCGGCGGAACTCCGGGAGTTCGTCCAGAAAGAGCACGCCGGTGTGAGCAAGACTGACCTCGCCCGGCCGCGGCATCGAACCACCGCCGATCATCGCGGCTGTCGAAGTCCCGGTGTGCGGGCTTCGAAACGGTCGGCGATCGACCAACCCGGAGGGCGGGCGATCCGACACCATCGACACGATCTTGGTCAGCTCGGTCGCCTCGAGGAGTGAGAGCGGCGGCAGCAAGGCCGGCAGGCAGCGGGCGAGCATGGTCTTACCTGCGCCGGGAGGGCCGATGAAGAGCAGGTTGTGGCCGCCACCGGCGGCGATCTCCAGGCAGCGCTTGGCGGTCTCCTGGCCGCGGACATCGGACAGATCGACGCAGCAGTCGGCGGCGTGATCCGCCTTGGTGGAGAAGCTGCCTGCAGGTGGAGTCGGCTCGAGAATGTTGATGCCGAGTAGGTGCTCCAGAGTTTCGGTGAGCGAGCCGACGCCGATCACGGGCAGAGCGTCGAGGGCCGCCGCCTCGCCGGCGTTGGCGTTCGGAAGAATCAGTTCACGGGATCCCAGGGCTCGCCCCAGATCGGCTATCGCGAGGCCGCCGCGAATCGGCCGGACACTGCCGTCGAGGCCCAGCTCGCCACAGAAAATGCGTCCGTCCAGGCACTCCGGCGGTAGCTGTTCGAGAGCCGTCAACAGGCTCAGGGCGATCGCGAGATCGAGATGATTGCCTGCCTTGCGAATATCGGCCGGGGCCAGATTTACGACGATCGATCGTGGTGGCATTGGGAACCCGCAGTTCTTGATCGCAGCACACACGCGTTCGCGACTTTCGCGCACGGCGGTATCGGGCAGGCCTACGATCTGCATCTTCGGCAGCCCGTTGCGGACGTCTACCTCGACGTCCACCGGGCGAGCCTCGATTCCCCAGGGTGTGGCCGCTGTGGCGCGTGCGAGCATGTCGGTGAAGGAGACGCGGCCCGGCGTCGCCTTCTGGCGGTAGAATCGAGTTTCTGAACAAGTCGAACCGTGGCGCATCTTCATGTGAGCGGACGAGAGAGAACCAGAAAGGAAGAGAGATGAAAGCTGCTATCGGATGTTTGCTGGTGGTGCTGCTCCTCGGAGGGCTGGTCGTCATGTGGGTAGGCGGCGTGTACAACGGCTTGGTAGGAGCCGAAGAGGGTGTGACCACCGCCTGGGCGCAGGTCGAGACCGTGTACCAGCGTCGGGCGGATTTGATCCCCAATTTGGTCGCGACCGTCAAGGGGGCCGCCGACTTCGAGCAAGAGACACTACGCCAGGTCATCGAAGCGCGCTCGAAGGCGACCCAGGTCGGCATCGAGGCCACGCCCGACTTGCTCAACAATCCGGAGGCCTTTTCGAGATTCCAGCAAGCCCAGGACGGGTTGTCGTCGGCACTCAGCCGACTGCTGGTCGTGGTCGAACGCTATCCGGAGTTGAAGGCGGTGGCGGCCTTCCAGGATCTCATGGTTCAGCTCGAAGGCACCGAGAATCGCATCTCGGTCGAACGCAACCGCTACAACCAAGTGGCCAGGGGCTACAACACCCGGATTCGCCGCGTGCCGACGTCTTGGTTCATACAGATCCTGGGGTGGGCGTTCGAGGGTAAGACCTACTTCGCCTCGCAGCCGGGTGCGCAAGATGCGCCTACGGTTGATTTCCAGCAGCCCGGCGGGGGAGCGGCGCAGACCGATTGACCGGATGCTCGAGATTTCCGGCCATGGCCTGACGCTCGAGGCGTTCGCGCGGGTTACCGAGGGCGGCGCAACCGTGACCCTTGCGGTTGCGGCGCGCGAGCGAGTCGAGCGAGGCCGGTGCGCGATCGAGGAGATTCTCGGCCGCGACGAGCCCGTCTACGGCGTCAATACCGGATTCGGTTTGCTGGCGAGTCGTCGGATTCCGGAGGAACAACTCGCCGAACTCCAGCGGCGCCTGCTGTTGAGCCACGCCGCCGGTGTCGGGCGGCCGCTTCGCCCGGCCACCGTGCGTGGCATGCTCCTGCTGAGGGCAAACGCCCTCGCTCAGGGGCACTCGGGAGTTCGCCCGGAGGTCATCGATCGGCTTCTAGAGCTTCTCAATCTGGACTTGCTGCCGGTGGTTCCAAGTCGCGGTTCGGTGGGCGCTTCGGGAGATCTCGCGCCTCTGGCACACCTGGCGCTGCCGTTGATCGGCATGGGTTCGGTGTCGGCAGCCAGGGTAGCCGGAGCAGGCGGGCTTTCTGCCGGGGCCGGCCGAGAGGAGCAGCCGGCGGCCGAGGCCCTCGGCAAGGCCGGGCTCGAACCGCTGACGCTGGAAGCGAAGGAAGGCCTGGCTTTGATCAACGGAACCCAGGCGATGACCACGCTGCTGGCGCTCGGCGCGCTCTCCGCGCGGCGCCAGACCAAGATCGCCGACCTGATCGGCGCCCTTTCGACGGATGCCATTCGGGGCACGGACTCCGGTTTTGACCCGCGGGTGCACAGGCTTCGCCCGCACCCCGGCCAGGAGGCGAGCGCGCGCAATCTCTGGGCTCTCTTTCAAGGCTCGGCGATTCGAGAGTCCCATCGAGTGGACGACCCGCGGGTGCAGGACCCCTACAGCTTTCGATGCATGCCGCAGGTACACGGTGCCGTGCGCGATGTTTTGGCGGACGTCGTGCGTAAGCTCGACATCGAGATGAACTCGGTAACCGACAATCCTCTGGTGTTTCCGGACCAAGACGGCGAGGCTCAGGTGATTTCCGGCGGCAATTTTCACGGCGAGCCGATGGCGTTGGCGGCGGATTTTCTCAGCATCGCCGTCGCTGAGCTGGGATCGATCAGCGAGCGCAGAATCGAGCAGTTGACGGATCCGAAATTCTCGGACCTGCCGGCGTTTCTGGTCGAGAACTCGGGCCTGAATTCCGGCTTTATGATCGCCCACGTTGCCGCGGCGGCCCTGGCCAGTGAGAACAAAACGCTCTGCTATCCGGCATCGGTCGACAGCATCCCGACCTCGGCGGGTCAGGAGGACCACGTCTCGATGGGAATGGGCGCCGCGCTGAAGCTCGGCCGAGTTCTCGACAACACCTTGCAGATTCTCGCCATAGAGTTGCTGGCCGCCTGCCAGGGAATCGAGTTTCGGCGGCCGTTGAAGACCAGCCCCGCGCTCGAGAAGGTCTATCGAGATGTCCGAGCTACGATTCCCCCTTGGACCGAGAATCGAGTGATGGCAGATGACCTGAAAGCCGCTCTGGAGTTTCTGCGCTCTGGGGTCGAGCCGCATCTCGAGCGTTTGAGCTAGCGGTCGAGTTCCACCTGCCGTGCCGGAGTGCCGAAGGTCTCGATCGAACGGCCTGCTCGCGACCGACGCACCAACCACTGCGCGCTGGCTAGCGGTACAATCCACGCATGGGCGAGGCGATCGTAGGGCCGCGCACGATTCGTGCGCCGCGGGGAACCGAACTCTCCTGCAAGGGCTGGCAGCAAGAGGCCGCGCTACGCATGCTCATGAACAACCTCGATCCCGATGTCGCCGAGCTGCCGGAGCAGTTGATCGTCTATGGCGGATCGGGCAAGGCGGCGCGCAATTGGGAATGCTTCGATGCCATCGTCGAAACCCTCAGGCGGCTCGAAAACGACGAGACTCTCCTGGTCCAGTCGGGCAAGCCCGTGGCGGTCTTTCGCACCCATCACGGCGCGCCGCGAGTTCTGATCGTCAATTCTCTGCTGGTGCCGCACTGGGCGACCGCCGACGAATTTCGCCGGCTCGAGGCCCTGGGATTGACCATGTTCGGCCAGATGACGGCGGGCTCCTGGATCTATATCGGTACCCAGGGAATCCTTCAGGGCACCTACGAGACGCTGGCCGAGTGCGGGCGCCAGCACTTTGGCGGCTCGCTCGCGCGGACCTTGACGGTTACCGCGGGCCTCGGCGGCATGGGCGGCGCCCAACCTCTGGCGGTGACCATGAACCAAGGCGTGGCGCTGGTTGCCGAGGTCGACCGCCATCGGATCGAGCGACGCCTCGAGACCCGGTATTTGGATCGGGCGGTAGACGACCTCCCGAGCGCGGTCGCCGACGCTCTGGCGGCTCGCGAGCGAGGCGAGGCGGTGTCGATCGGGGTCGAGGCCAACGCCGTGGATCTGCTCGAGTACCTGATTCGAGAGTCCATCGTTCCCGATGTCTTGACCGATCAGACCTCGGCTCACGACGCCCTCGAGGGCTACGTGCCGCATGGCCTGTCCTATGCCGACGCCTTGGCGCTACGAGCTTCGGACGCGAAGGAGTATCTGCGCCGATCGACCGCCTCGATGGCGGCTCATGTGCGCGCGATGCTCGAGCTTCAGCGCCGCGGCGCGGTCACCTTCGACTACGGCAACAACTTGCGCGGCCAAGCGCTCGAAGCCGGCGTAGCGGACGCCTTTGACTTCGAGGGATTTGTCCCGCTATTCATGCGGCCGCTGTTTTGCGAGGGCAAGGGGCCGTTCCGGTGGGTCGTGCTCTCCGGTGACGAGGATGATCTGGCGGTCACCGACGAAGTGATTCTGGAATTGTTTCCCGAGGACGAGGCCCTGGGTCGCTGGATTAGATTGGCGCGCGAGCGCGTGGCCTTCCAAGGTCTGCCGGCGCGGATCTGCTGGCTCGGGTACGGCGAGCGCGCGCGCGCCGGCAAGGCGTTCAACGACCTCGTGGCCTCGGGACGAGTGAAGGCGCCGATCGTGATCGGTCGCGACCATCTGGACTGCGGCTCGGTGGCGTCGCCGAATCGGGAAACCGAGGGTATGAAGGACGGTTCGGACGCGATCGGTGACTGGCCGATCTTGAACGCGCTGCTGAACGCCGTCAACGGCGCGAGCTGGGTGTCGGTTCATCACGGGGGAGGCGTCGGCATAGGCTACTCGCTGCACGCCGGGATGGTGATCGTCTGCGATGGAACACGTGATGCCGAGGAGCGGCTCGAGAGGGTGCTGACCGGCGACCCGGGCATGGGTATCGTCCGTCACGCCGACGCGGGGTACGAGAAGGCCGTCGCCTGGGCTCGGCGCCAGCACGTCGATATCCCGATGCTCTAGCAACCCGTGATCTTGGAGAACTCGATCCGTCAGGCACGCCGGTTGCACAGGCAGTCTCCGCTAGGAGATCGGTGAGTTCATCAACTACCAGCGGGCTGCCATGGCAACGTGCCCTGGCGGCTACGGCTGCCGGCCTCGCCGTTCTTCTTGCCAACCCCTGGCAGTCGCTGGTTCTTGTCGGTGCTGTCCTCGCCTGGGTGGCCTTGCGGCCCGGGCGCCGACGCCTGATGGTCGTGGGGCCGGTTTTCTTGCTCGCGATGGCCCTGAGTATCGTCGAAATGAGCCGGGAGCGTGTGGATGCGGCGGCGTCCGCTAGCGCCGCCGGAGTGGCGGAGGATCTGCTGATCGCCCTCGACCTCGAGGCAGAGATGCTGGCCGCGGTTCTCGAGCCGATCGGCCCGGGCCGAAGCGAGCGCCAGGCGGCATTTCGAACCCTAGAACAGCGCGCTCGCGCTTCCGGGCGCCCACGGTGGACCTGGCTTCTGATCGACCCCGACGGAACCGCGATCGCGTGGTCCGGTCGCGGCTTGGTCCACGAGTTCGAGCCCACCGAGCTGCCGGTCACCGGGCGGATCCAGCGGTCCGGCTACACGGCGGTGACGTGGGCGTCGGTGCGGCCGTTGGAGGCCGGTTCGAATCCTTGGCGACTGGTGGTCGGAACAAGTCTCGAAATACCCGGCCCTGAGATCGATACGGAGATCACCAAGGGAATCCAAAGCTCCAAAATGGTGTGGAGATTCGAGCGCTGGACCCCAGCCCTGGTGGCGATGGCGCTGGTTCTGCTCGCGTTGTTCGGCGTCACGGGTCCTCGCGTGCTCCGAGGCACCGAGGCGAAACGTTGGCGCCGTCGCGCGTGTCTGCTGCTCGCGGGTGCGGTCGTCGCCCTCGGCGCGGCGTTTGACTTGCCGCTCGAGATCCAAGCCGCACTCGTCGTTTCGCTGGTGACTCTATTCTTTGTTGGACCGAAGCTGCGACCGCGTACCCGCGGCGCCTGTGTCGGCCAGGGGATATCGAGTGTCGCGGTACTGCTTCTGTCGTCGGTTCTGCTGCAGCGGCAACTAGGCCCTCTCGACCTCGGCAGCCGCTTCGTTGGAGACTGGCCGGAGTTCTCGGTCCGGCTGGCACTGTTTCTGATCGCGCTCGGCCTGCTGCCGGTTTGGGAGGGCGCGGGCGAGGACGAAACCGGCGCGAAGGGGTCGGCTGGGCGCTGGGCACTGGCTGGGTTCGCGGCCCTACTGGCTGGAGCCGCCGTTCACACCTTTCCGATTCCTGGAACTTTGCTGGTTGTACTCGCCGCAGGTGCCGGGAGTCTCGCACTGCGCAAGGATGTGGCACTCGATGTTCGACGAGTGCTCTTCGCCGGGTTGCTCGCGGCCCTGTCTTGGGAGATTGTCTTTCACGTTTCCGTGGACCGGTCGCTCGAGACCGCAGTTCGAATCGAGCTGGCGCCGCCCAGCGAAGCGGAGCTCGACCAGGAATCGAACAAGCTCGAGGCCTATTTCGACGAGCTGGCTTGGGACGGAGTGCCGGATTCGGGGGATTCGGTGGATTCGGGCAATTCGACGGCAGACCGGAATATGCATGATCTCGCCTTTGCGATCTGGCTCGGTTCTCCCCTGGCCGAGCGGCGGGGCCTGTCGAGCATCGCGATCGAGAGCGATCGGACGACGGTCTCGGTGTTCTCCTTCGGGCTCCCGGTGTCCGATCGAGGTGTGTTGAACGACTCCGCGCCCTTGCGTGAGCCGCTGGCCTTGCCCGGATGGGAGGGGGCTCTGATCGAAGGAGCGGCGCCGGTTCGCCTGAGTGACGGATCCGAAGGGTTGGCACGCTACTACTACCTTCCCCGACCGGGCTTCCGCAGGGCCCCGGCCGGCCTCGGTGGGCTGGCCGCCGGACTCTTGCGTGGGGATTCCCAGCTGGCCGGAATTCGGAGGCAACTTCCCAACGGCGTTCTCCTGGGCTACTACGACCTTGATGGCGGCGTCCGCGTGGCGCCGTGGAAGGGCGCAGGCAATCTGGTTCTCGGGCCGGACGGAGCGCCGTTGCCGAGGTTCGAAAGCGCGGGCGTCTCGGCCGCCGTTTTTGCCGAGGCCTCGGAGGACGGCTGGCGGGCGCTCTTTCTTCCCACGCCCTCGCTCTTGAGCGGGTTCGAGCGGATAGCCACCCATGCGCTGAGTCCGCTTCTGGTCTTGACACTTGCGGTCCTCCTTGGGCTCGTGCTTCGCGCCACCTCGGGCGAGCTCCGAACTGTTCTCGAGGGAGCGTGGCACTCGTACTCGCGGCGAATGCTGATCTTCACGACCGCCCTGCTGGTCGTGCCGGTTGTTCTGTTGAGCGGATTCGTTCTGCAAATGGTGGGGCAGCGCGTTCTGGATCAGCAGCTCTCCGCTGGAGAGGCTGCGCTCGAGTCGGCTCAGCGAATCCTCGGCGACTACGTGCTCGCTCTGGACCCGGGGTTCGGCATCGGAACCACACTCGATGACGAACTCTTGATCTGGCTCTCGGATGTCGTCCACCACGAGGTCAATCTGTACTGGGGAAGCCAGCTCTACGCTTCCAGCAAACGTGAACTCTTCTCGGCCGGGATTCTGCCCGGGCGAATTCCGGGGGAAATCTACTCCCGTCTGGCTCTCGGCGGCTCCGGCCTGGCGTCGCGGACCAGCCGCGCTCAGGGTTCCGAGTACCGCGAGTTCTACGCGCCGCTCGCGGTGCCGGGAGTGCCCGCCGACGAGGTTCAGCTTTTCTTGTCGATGCCGTTGCTGGCTCAGGAGGAAGAGGCGGCGATGGACATCGCCACCATGCGTCGGCGGCTGCTGATTGTCGCGATCGCGACGGCCCTGCTGCTGATAGCCTTCGGCCGGCGTTTCGTGCGCACATTCACCGAGCCGATCATCGAGATCGTCCGGGGCACTCAACGAATTGCCGTCGGTGCTCCGGAGCTTGGGTACCTGCCCAAAGACCGCGAATTGGCGAGCCTGGCCGGAGCCATCGACGAGATGGCTCTGAAGATCTCCGAGGCGCGGGTGAGTTTGCTGCGCGAGAAGGAGGTTGTCGACAGAATCGTGGACAACATCACCGCGGGGGTGGTATCCGTGGATCGCGACGGTAGAGTGCTGCAGCTGAATCGAACCGCACACGAGCTGCTCGGCCTTACCGTGGGTGAGCCACTGATTGCGGCGCTCGAAGATCGCGATGAGCTGGCCGCGGTAGCCGAGTTCGTCCGCGAATCCGGCCGAGAGCTGCGCCAGACTACGGCTCAACTCGGTCCGCATCCGGACGAGGCCGGGCAATGGTCCCTGGTCTGGGTGCCGATCGAGAGCGCCGGCGAACCGAGCGCGCTCTTCGTCATCGAAGACGTTACCGAGGTATTGCGCGCGCAGCGGCTCGAGGCGTGGGCCGAGATGGCTCGGATCATCGCCCACGAGGTCAAGAACCCGCTGACTCCGATTCGCTTGTCCACCGAGCATCTTCGCGAGGTCTACAGCCGCCGGCCGGAGGAACTCGACAGCGTCTTTGAGCGCTGTACCTCGAATATTCTCGAGCAGGTGGAAGAACTCCGTCATATCGCCGCTGATTTCTCGACCTACAGCCGCATACCCGAGATCAAGCGCGAGCCCGGTGACCTCCGCCTGGAGGTCACCAAACTGGTCGATGTCTATCGCGCTGCGCCACCGCCGGGCGTCGAGGTGACCTTGAAGATCGGGGACGGCGTAACCCTGGCCGACTTTGATGCCCGGCTGGTAAACCGTGCGCTGCGGAACCTGATCGAGAACGCCGTTCGGGCGAGCGAGGGTGGGGGAGAGGTCACGATCACCGTGTCCGGTGCGACTTCGGGCGCCGGCAAGAGTTACGTGGAAGTGAGCGTCGAGGACGACGGCCCCGGAGTCGATCCGAAGCTTCTGCCTCGTATTTTTGAACCGTATTTCTCGACCGAGAAGCAGGGCACCGGCCTAGGTCTCGCCATCGCTCGAAAGATCGTCGAAGAGCACGACGGCCTGATCACGGCGCGCAACCGCACTGCGGGAGGCCTGGCGGTGACCATCCGGCTCCCCAGCAGCGTCGACTAGCCCTGCGGTAGGATCGGCCGGTTCGATCTGAACTCACACGGCGAGGGAGATCTATCTCATATGACAGGCTTTCGCATCAGAGCTGTGGCCGGTGCCGCGCTATTGGCTCTGCTACCCGTGCTTTGGCTCTCTGGATGCGTGACATCCGGCATGACGGCTGACAGTGCAGCTGTCGAGTCGCCGTCCCCGTTTGCGGAGAAACTTGCCGGCACCGAACGGCGAGACGGCCTGCTCACCTTCCACCTCGATCGCAAGGAGGGCAAGGTCTGGCTCGAGTTGCCAGCGCCCGCGGCACTACAACCGCCCGCGGCACCACAACCGCCCGCGGCACTACAACCGCCCGCGGCTCCACAACCGCCCCACTCTGCCCAGCTGTCCAGGCAACCGGAAGGTGTGATCGGCGAGTACCTCTACGTAGAGGGTCTGCTGACCGGACTGGGATCCAATTCGATCGGCCTGGACCGGGGACAGCTCGGACCCAGCCGGCTGGTGGTTCTGAGACGCCTGGGCAACCGGCTGCTGGTCGAAGAGCAAAACCTCGACTTTCGGGCGCTGTCGGACGATCCCCGGGAGCGCAAGGCGACCCGCGAATCCTTTGCGAACTCGGTGCTGTGGGCAGGGGAAATCGAAGAGGAAGCGCCCGATGGCCGCGCCCTGGTGGATTTCACGTCCTTTCTGGTACGCGACGCACATGGCGTCTCGCGTCAGCTGGAGGATGCCGGCCAGGGCACGTATTCGCTGGACGAAACCCGGAGCGCGGTCGACTTCTCGGCCTGCCTCGGCTTTCCCGACAATCTGGAGTTCGAGGCGCTGCTCACGTTTGTATCCGATTCGCCCGGGGAACTGGTCTCTCGGACCGCTCCCCGGGGCGAGGCCTTTGGTTTGGTTCAGCATCACTCCCTCATTCGCCTGCCCGACGAGGGCTACCGGCCGCGTCGATTCGATCCGCGAACCGGTTCTTTCGCCATCGCCTTTCAGGACTACGCCGCGCCGCTCGATGAGTCGATCGAGAAACGATGGATCGTGCGCCATCGCCTGACCCGGACCGGGCCTGACTCGGAGCTCATCTACTACGTCGATTCGGGCGCTCCCGAGCCGGTGCGAAGCGCCTTGATCGAAGGCGCGTCCTGGTGGGCCGAGGCGTTCGCGGCCGCCGGATTCCCGGAAGGCTATCGAGTGGAGGTGTTGCCCGACGACGTGCATCCGCTCGACGTTCGCTACAACGTCATCCAGTGGGTGCACCGGTCCACTCGAGGCTGGTCCTATGGCGGCGGCGTGATCGATCCGCGCACCGGAGAGATGATCAAGGGGCACGTCAGCCTGGGATCGCTTCGGGTGCGGCAGGATCGGCTGATCTTCGAAGGCCTGCTCGGGACGGGTAAGACCGGCAGCGGCGATCGCGACGACCCGATCGAACTCGCGCTGGCCCGAATTCGGCAACTTGCAGCGCACGAAGTCGGGCACACCCTCGGATTTGCGCACAATTTTGCCGCCAGCACCTACGGGCGGGCGTCGGTGATGGACTACCCAGCGCCGTGGGTGCGTATAACCGATACCGGCGAGTTGGACGTGAGCCAGGCCTACGCCGTCGGCGTGGGTGCCTGGGATGTGCACAGCACGCGCTATGCCTACAGCGAGTTTCCGGACGCCGAGAGCGAGGCGCGCGGCCTCGAGAACCTGATTCGCGACAGCTTGCAAGAGGGGCTTCTGTTCCTTAGCGATCAGGACGCTCGCCCGCCCGGCGCGGCCCAGCCGATTGCCAGCCTGTGGGACAACGGCGCGGATGCCGCTGCGCAGCTGGTCGAAGAACTCGAGGTGCGCCGCATCGCGCTCGGGCGGTTCGGTCTCGACAACATTTCCGAAGGCTCGCCGGTGGCGCTGCTCGAAGAAGTCCTTGCCACGGTCTACTTCCGGCATCGCTATCAGCTCGAGGCCGCGCTCAAGATGATCGGCGGGCTGAACTATGCGTACGCCCTAAAGGGTGACGGCCGCTCCAGCGTCGAATCGCTATCGGCCCAAGACCAGCGCCGAGCTCTTGGGGTCGTGCTCTCGGCGCTGTCGGTCGAGGCCCTGGACCTGCCCGAAGCGGTGCTCGAGTTGTTGGCGCCGCGTCCGTTCGGCTACGAGACTAACCGCGAGATGTTCGCGCATCGAACCTCTCCCGCCTTCGACGCGATCGGCGCAGCCGCAACCGCCGCCGGCCTGGTTGTCGATGGACTGCTGCAGCCGCAGCGGGCCGCTCGGTTGGTCGATCTCCACCGTCGAAACAGCGATCTGCCCGGCTTGGACGAGGTTTTGAATCGGCTGATCGACGCCGGGTTTGTCGAGGGTGCTGGGGAGGGTTCCGGCGAGTTGGGGCGCTACCGGGAAATCCGACACGCGGTCCAGAACGTGATTGCGACCGGTTTGATCGGCTTGGCCTCCGACGCCGGAGCCGCGCCTTCGGTGCGCGCGGCCGCCGAGTCGAGCTTGCGGCGGATTGTCCGGATCATGCGGACGATGCGGATGATGCGGATGGTGCCAATGACGGGCGCGGGGGACAGGGCCCCGGCATCGGACGCCGGAGCGCACGAGATGTTGCTCGCGTCGACGGTGTCGCGCTTCCTCGATCGAACAGCGAGCGTAGTCATCGAGGATGGCAGTCGTGGCGCTTCGCCCGCGATTCCACCGGGTTCTCCGATCGGAACCACGCCACGGCTTGCCGGCTCCGGCGGAGCCGGCGGGTTTGGCGGCGCTGGCGCAGGCGACCTCGGAGACTGTTCGATGGCTTCCGGTCAGGTGGCCATGATCTCGGGAGGAGCGATTTAGATGACCGATTCGAAGGGGCTCAGCGACAGGGCCTACCGGCCGATGCTCGCTGACGAAACCTATAACCCCTACGTTCCAGCGGCTGAAAGCCCGGCGGAGTTCACCTGGAAGGCGGTTCTCGCCGGCATGGTGTTCGGGGTCGTCTTCGGCGCCGCCAACGCCTATCTAGGGCTGCGGGTGGGGCTGACGATTTCGACCTCGATTCCGGTCGCCGTCATCACCGTCGCGGCCTTTCGCCTGCTCAAAGGCGTAGGAGTTCATGGAACGATCCTCGAGGCCAACATGTCCCAGACGGTGGGATCGGCCTCCAGTTCGGTCGCCAGTGGCGTCATCTTTACTCTGCCCGCACTCTTCCTCTGGGGATTGGCTCCGTCGCTTCTGCAGATGACTCTGCTGGCGATGTGCGGGGGACTCTTGGGCGTTCTGTTCATGGTGCCGCTGCGGCAGTTCTTGATCGTACGTGAGCACGGCAAGCTGCCCTATCCGGAGGGCACTGCGTGCGCCGAGGTTCTGGTCGCCAGCGAGGCCGGAGGGAGCCTCGCGCGCGACGTCTTCAAAGGTCTGGCGGTGGGCGCGGGGTTCAAGGCGCTGGTCGGCTGGGCCAAGGCGCTGCCGAGTTCGGTGCACTTTCACGTGCCGTTCCTGCGCAAAGGTGAACTCGGCTTCGAGGTCTCCGCGGCGCTTTTCGGCGTCGGCTATATCCTCGGCCCGCGCATTGCCACGATCATGGTCGGTGGCGGCCTGCTGTCTTGGCTGGTGATCATCCCGGCCATCGACTGGTGGGGCGCCGGCCTGTCCGCACCGTTCTATCCCGAGGTCGAACTCACGATCCGGGAGATGTCGGCACGCCTGATCTGGACGCGCTACGTGCGCTACATCGGGGCCGGGGCGGTCGCGACCGGCGGCCTGGTCACCTTGATCCGCAGCCTTCCGATGATGGTCGAGAGTTTCAAGATCGGCAGCCGCCAGATGCGCGACCGTCTTGCCGAGCGCGGGTTGGTGATTCCCCGAACCGCGCAAGACCTGCCGCTCAAATGGATCGGTGCCGGCGCGGGGCTGATCGCTCTGGTCCTGGCCTTCGTGCCGCAGATTTTCCAGTCGCTTCCGAGCCTCTTTCCTCGAGTGGTCGCCGCAGTTTTGGTCGTGATTGCGGCCTTTTTCTTTGTCACGGTTTCGTCGCGCATCGTCGGGCTCGTGGGGGTGACCTCGAACCCGACCAGCGGCATGACGATCGCAACCTTGCTGGCTACCTCCGGCATCTTCCTGGTCATGGGCTGGACCGGCGACGCCGGCAAGGTCGCCGCCCTGACCGTAGGCTGCGTCGTCGCAATCGCGGCATCGATCGCGGGGGATACCTCCCAGGATCTCAAGACCGGCTTTCTGCTCGGCGCGACGCCGCGGCGCCAGCAATTGGGCGAGCTGATTGGCGTCTTGAGTTCCGCAACATTCGTCTGTCTCGCCGTGATTCTTCTGGATCAGGCGTACGGCTTCGGCACCACCGAGTTGCCGGCGCCTCAGGCCACGCTGATGAGTTTGGTGATCGAAGGCGTCCTGCAGAACTCCTTACCGTGGGGCCTGGTCGGGATCGGCGTCGTGATCGCTCTGGTCGTGGAAGCCTTCAAGATTCCGAGTTTGCCGTTCGCCGTCGGGGTCTACCTTCCGGTTTCGACCATGGTGCCGCTGTTCTTCGGGGGTTTGCTGCGCTGGCGTGCCGAGCGCAGCGCGTCGAGCGAGAAGGAAGCGTCTTCCCGGAGAGAGCGGGGAATTCTCTTTGGTTCCGGACTGGTAGGTGGGGAAGGGCTGCTCGGTGTCGCCATTGCGGCGGTGGCGTTCACCCGCGGTGCAGCGCCTAGCGGCATCGGAGTAGGCTGGGCGGGCGCTGCGGCGCCCTGGCTGGCAACCGCGGCGATGGTCGCTCTCGGCTACTATCTCTGGCGTGTGGCCAATGCCGGCGCTCAGGCCGGCGCTCGAAATAAGACCGAAGAACCGAGATAGTGCTGGAGCCAGGGGAGGTCAACGCGGTCGCCGCCGAAGAGGGGCTCCGAATTGTCGCGGTCGACCTCCGTGTCGACCGAACTCTTGCGCCGAAGGTCCCCGGTCGAGACAGAACTCGACGGCTACAGGAGCCGAGGGACGGACTTCGAGGCGAACGCGCATGATCCGAAGGCTGTGGTTTTCGGTGGCGCTGGCAACGGCGATCGGCTTGACGTTGTGGCTTGGCGGTCCTTGGGCAAGCGAGTCGAGTGTCTCAAATCAGGCAAATCAGGCAAATCAGGCAAATCAGGCAAATCGGGCAAGCCGGCCAAGTCGGGAAATACGTTCCGATCGTCTGCGCGTGTCGATGGTGGCTCGCTACTCGCACGACGGCGACGCCTTCACGCAGGGGCTGCTCTGGCATGACGGCAAGCTCTACGAAACAACCGGGCAGTACGGCCGGTCTCGCCTCCGGCGTTGGAATCTCGAAACCGGGGAGATCGAAGCAGAGATACTCCTGAGCCCCGATCTGTTCGGCGAAGGCCTGGCGTTCGTCGGAGCACGGGCCCGAGCATCAGTCGGAGCAGGGGCCGGAGCAGGGGCTGGCTCTCTGGCCGGTCCACGGGCCGGTGCCCTGACCGATCGCGGAGCTGCTCCAGGAGGAGGAGGCGAGTTGATCTGGCTGACCTGGAAAGCGGGCCGGGCCTTTCGCTTCGATCCGGACGGCTTCACCAATCTCGGAGAGTTCGCCTACGATGGCGAAGGTTGGGGCCTGACTCTCTGCAACGGAGAGCTTTACCGGAGCGACGGAAGTGCCACCCTCTGGCGTCACGACCCCGAGACCTTCGCGGTCCGTGGCAGGCTGGAAGTTTCTCGCGGCGGCGTAGCGATCGCGTTGCTGAACGAACTCGAGTGCACGCCTCGCGGAATCCTTGCCAACATCTGGCAACGCGACGAGATAGTGCGGATCGATTCGCTATCCGGTCGAGTCACGGCGACCATCGATGCCGGCGGCCTGCTACGGGCCGACGAGCGCCGTCCGGAGGCAGTTCTCAACGGAATCGCCTACCGGCCCGAAACCGACACCCTTCTGCTGACCGGAAAGCACTGGCCCTGGCTCTTCGAAGTCGTCCTCGAAGAGATGTAGCGGACGGTCGAGACGGGGCTCGACCGCTACAAACCTGGCATTCGAGGCGGCGGTCGACCGCTACGAACCTGACGTTCGAGGCGGCGCTCGACGGCTACAAAACATGGTGTTTGAATTGTAGCGGTCGACCTCCGTGTCGACCGGGATTCAAAACGGGGACCGTTCTTCGAAGAGCGTCGAATGCGGATACGCCTGCCAAGACTCGACCAATCCGGCCCGGACGGGATTTGCCAAGATATAGCGAGCAACCTCGCGGCTGCCTTCGGCCCGACGCACGACGTGATCGAAGAAAGAGCGCTGCCAGAGCTTGCCTCGATAGCCGTGACGCCATGAGATGCGCGTTGAGTAGCTCTTGAATCGCTGGACGACTACGCTGAATGGGGTTTTCCTACTGATCATCAGCCAATGAAAGTGGTCGGGCATCAGACAGGCGGCTATCGTGAAAGGGCTGGTCCTCGCGAGTTGAAAGACAGCCGCCGCCAGGTTGGGGTCGACGAAGATCGATCGTTTTGCCCACGAGCAAATGACGATGTGAATCGGATATCCAGGCGGGTAGTCGATGGCCGGCAAGCGCTTTCCATGATTGTCAGACCAAGTGCGGAGTGGGGATTTTTCCGTCATACACGGAAAGAGACGGATTCGGGGAGCGACTTCTGGTGAACAGGGAGGCTACAGCCGCTACGGTCGAGACGCAGCTCGACCGCTACAACCAGGGATCGAGGTGGGGTGGATTGGCACGGATTGACGGTCGAGACGGGGCTCGACCGCTACAACCTGGCATTCGCGACGGGGCACGACCGCTACAACCTGGCGTCTGAATTGTAGCGGTCGACCTCCGTGTCGACCGGGGATCCAACCGGCCGCCCGTCTCGGACCGCTACAACCTAGCCGACCGGCGCTTCGATCTTGAGCATGCGGGCCCACGCCTGGCGGAGGTTGTCGGGGAGATCGAGGTCGGGGAATAGCTCACGGACTTCGTCCCGGCTGACGTAACCCCAGATGTCGTCCCACTGGGCATAGCGCAACATGTGAGAGATCGCCCAGCACTTCCGCTCGCGGTCCGATCCGGCCAGAATCGCATCCAACTCGACCGCCGAGACTTCCCGGTCCGGAAAGAAGTACGGCGACGTCGGGCGATCCTTCGATGCGCTCATGCCAAGCAAAGTATATCTCACGACCCAGCGGTACGGATTCACGGGCTGCTAGGGGTGCGGCCGGGGCGCGGCCTTGACCTCCGTTAGTGGCTAGGCTAAGTTCTTGTGGGCTCCAGGCGGGCATAACTCAGTTGGTAGAGTGCAAGCTTCCCAAGCTTGATGTCGCGGGTTCGAGTCCCGTTGCCCGCTCCAGTTTTTTTGTACGGTTTCAACCGGAGGGTACGGTTTTGACCGCCCTCCAAAGAGGCAAGGAAGAACAAGATGTCCCTTTTTCGGAAAGAGGAAGAAATGCAATCAGGTATGCCGGCAGCGGCGCGGCCGAACCGTGAGGTGCCTCGAAAGGCGGAAGACGCGGGGATTACGCAAGTGGCCAAGGGTTCGAAGTTTCACGGTGAGATTATCGGCACCAGTGATCTCGTCATCGCGGGAGAGGTTGAAGGCAAGCTGATCGTTGAGGGAACTGTTTCGATTCAAGCCAGCGGGTATGTGAGCGGAGAGATCAAGGCGCGCACGATAAAAATAGGCGGGCGAGTGAAAGGCAACATCGTAGGATCCGAAACGATCGAGATCCTCAGCCAGGGCAGCGTTCAAGGCGACATCAAGTCTCCACGGGTCGTGATCGCCGATGGCGCCTTCTTCAAAGGCAAGGTAGAGATGGGCGGCGACAGCTGATCGGATATCGGAGACGGGAGAGCGCATAGAGCGGTAGTGGAGAGTACGACTAGATGATCGTCGGCGTTCCCAGAGAGGTCAAGGATCACGAGTACCGAGTCGGAATGATTCCGGCCGGCGTCAAGGCCTTGGTCATGGACGGGCACACCGTTCTGATCGAGAAAGACGCCGGTGCGGGCAGCGGAATTCTCGACCAAGAGTACGTCGAGGTCGGCGCGCGAATCGTCGCCGAGGCGGATGAGGTTTGGAGCGCCTCCGACATGGTGGTCAAGGTCAAGGAACCGATCGCCGTCGAGTACTCCAGATTGCGCGAGCAGCAGGTTCTGTTCACCTATCTCCACTTGGCGCCGCTGCCCGAACTCACCGACGTGTTGCTGGAGAAAAGGGTGACCGGAATCGCCTACGAAACGATTACCGATCGCAAGGGTTATCTGCCGCTTCTGACGCCGATGTCCGAAGTCGCCGGTCGCATGGCGGTCCAGGTCGGGGCCTACTACCTGCAACGGCCCTACGGCGGTCGCGGCACGCTTCTGTCCGGCGTGCCTGGGGTTCCGCCCGGTGATGTCGTGATTATCGGGGGCGGCATCGTGGGCCTCAACGCCGCCAAGATCGCGCTCGGCCTCGGGGCTCGCGTCACGATCCTGGAGACCAGCGTCGGTCGCATGCAGGAGCTGGACAACATGTTCCATGGCCGGGTGGTGACGATTGCAAGCAACCACCACAATCTGATCTCTGGAATGAGGCGCGCCGACATTCTGGTCGGTGCGGTGCTGATCCCGGGACGATCGGCGCCCAAGCTGGTGACTCGCGAGGACTTGCGCGAGATGAAGCCTCGGTCGGTAATCGTTGATGTCGCCGTGGACCAGGGAGGGTGCTTCGAAACCACTCACCCGACCACCCACTCCGATCCCGTGTACGAGGTCGACGGCGTATTGCACTACTGCGTGGCCAACATGCCCGGAGCGGTGCCTCGGACGTCAACCTTTGCGCTGGTCAATGCGACCCTGCCCTATACGTTGGCCTTGGCTTCGAAAGGTGTTTCGCAAGCGGTGAGCGAGGACCCGGGCCTGCTCGCGGGCGTCAACACCCATGCCGGTCACATCACCTGCAAGCCGGTCGCGGAGTCGCAGAACCGATTTCACAAGACGTTCGAATCCTTGGACTGAGGGCTGAGTCGGGAGGGAGAGAGGGAGAGGGAGGGGCTTCGAAAACCAGTTGGGAGGGGACACCTAGGCGGAAGTTCCGCGCTCGAATCGGCTGAAACGCCTTTTCGGGACTGGGGTTTTGGCAGTTTTCGAGGGTGCAAATGTAGCCACTAAAGAGTTTAGATGTTTCTTGCCTTTTGGCTCATATTGTGATATGATGACATCATGGCAACAAGAGGCGGAGCGGTTCATGTAGCCACCACGAGACGCAGCTACAAGGGCCGCGTCTATGAAACCCACCTGCTCCGGCGCAGCTACCGCGAAAACGGCAAGGTTAAACACGAGACCCTCGGCAATCTCTCCCACCTCCCGCCCGCGGCGCTCGACGCGGTACGCCGCGTACTCAAGGGCGAGACCCTGGTCCCGGCTCTCGAACGCTTCGAGTGCGTACGCAGCCTGCCCCACGGCCACGTGGTGGCAGTCCTCGGGACCTTGCGCAAGCTCGGTCTCGACAAACTCCTCTCGGCCCGGCGACGTAGCGAGCGCGACCTGGTGAGCGCCATGATCGTGGCGCGAATCCTGGACCCGGGCTCTAAGCTCGCCACCGCGCGTGCGCTGGCCTCAGAAACTGCCCAGACGAGCCTGGGCGAGGCCTTGGACGTAGAAGACGCGGATGAAGACCAGCTCTACGCCGCGATGGACTGGCTGTTAGCGAAACAGGCCCGTATCGAGAAGCAACTGGCGAGCCGCCACCTCGACAACACGCTGGTACTCTACGACGTGACGTCGAGCTACTTCGAGGGGCGCACCTGTCCCCTGGCACGCCGGGGCTACAGTCGCGACCTCAAGCGCGGCAAGCTACAAATCGTGATTGGTTTGTTGTGTAACCGCGAGGGCTGCCCCGTGGCGGTCGAGGTCTTCGCCGGCAACACCGCCGATCCCGCCACCGTGGCTCCGCAGATCAAGAAGCTGCGCGAGCGATTCGGGCTCGAGCGCGTGGTGCTGGTGGGCGACCGCGGCATGCTCACGGACGCGCGTATCCGCGAGGACCTCGAGCCGGCAGGGCTGTCGTGGATCAGCGCGCTGCGCGCGCCCGCGATCAAGCGCCTGGCTGCGCAGGGCACGATCCAGCGATCGTTGTTCGACGAAGTGGATCTGGCCGAGGTCAGCTCGCCGGACTTCCCCGGCGAGCGGCTCGTGGTATGCCGCAACCCGTTGCTGGCCGAGGAGCGGGCCCGCAAGCGCCGGGAACTCCTCTCAGCCACCGAGATACAGCTCGATAAGATCGTTCGTGCAACCCAGCGCAAGAGGCAGCGCCTGCACGGAGCGGACAAGATCGGCCTACGGGCCGGCAAGGTGCTCAACCAATACAAGGTCGGCAAGCACTTCGAACTCTCGATCACCGACAACTCTTTCAGCTACGAGCGCAAGCAGGAGCAGATCCGCGACGAGGCGGCACTCGATGGCCTCTACATCGTGCGCACCGATGTCGGCTCGGAACAACTCTCGGCCGAGGAGGTGGTTCTTGCCTACAAGTCACTGTCGGTGGTGGAACGGGCCTTCCGCACGATGAAAACAATCGACCTCAAGGTGCGGCCCATCCACCATCGCCGCGAGGACCGGGTACGCACCCACGTCTTCCTGTGCATGCTGGCCTACTACGTCGAGTGGCACATGCGCCGAGCGCTGGCGCCACTGCTCTTCGAGGACCACGACCGAGCCCACGCCCAGCGCGACTCGGTCGTGAGCAAGGCCCAGCGCTCGAAGGCCGCCGCGCGCAAGGCCGCGACCCAACGCACCGAGGACGACTTCGCCGTCCAGAGCTTTCGCAGCCTCCTGGGCCAGCTCGGAACCATCGTCAAGAACTGGGTGCGGCCCGTGGGTACCACGGGTGCCTCTTTCCCCATGCTCACCATCCCCAACCAACACCAGAACCGGGCGCTCGACCTGCTCGGGGTCTCACTCCGAACGTAGCCACGAAAGCGACGCCACGAATTCCCCATCCAGCCATCTACGACATGGGGTTTCTCCGCATCAAGCCGCCGGAACTTCCGCCTAAGACCCCGAAAGGTCGGACGCAAACCCCAAGGAGAAATGCGTATCCTGTCACCGCTTTTCCGGTGAAGCTGCCAGTGGAACCGTCTCGTGGCCCCGGACATCCTCCCGCCAGAGCCGAAGGGCAGTAGACTCGGCCGGGCATGACAGCGGAATCGGACGAAACTCTGGAACACGCTATCGCCGACCGGCAGACGGTCACGAGCGACGGCACTCCGACCGAGCGGCTCACCGAAGGTGCGACCTTCCACGATGTCGTTACGCACGTCGACGATCGGGGGACGGTAGTAGAGCTATTCGATCCCCGCTGGAACTGGCATCCTGATCCGTTGGTCTTCGTCTACGTTTTTACCATCCGCCCCGGGGTGGTCAAAGGTTGGGGCCTCCACAAGACGCATGAGGATCGCTACTTCGTCCTCCAGGGCGAGGTGGAAGTCGTGATGTATGACATCCGGCCCGAATCCTCGACCTACAGGCAGGTCTCAAAGGTCGTCCTGAGTGAACACAGGCGCCGCCTCATGAACGTCCCTGCCTTCGTATGGCACAGCGACCACAATATCGGTTCCAAGGACGCGGTCATCGTGAATTTTCCAACGATCCCCTACGACCACGAAAACCCGGACAAGTACCGACTGCCCTTGGATACCGATCTCATCCCCTATTCGTTTGGAGAGGCCAAAGGCTGGTAGGCATGCCACGGATCAGCGTGCTCATGCCGACCCACAATCGCGCCGATGTCCTAGGTCATGCCATCGAGTCGGTGCTCCGGCAAACAGAAGATGATTTCGAGCTTCTGATCGTTGGAGACGGTTGCACCGACACGACGGCGGAAGTCGTTGCCGACTTTGGGGATAACCGAATTCGGTGGTACGACCTGCCGAAGGCCCCCTACTACGGGTACGCGAATCGCAATATCGCCCTGCGCGAAGCCAAAGGCGAGCTGATCGCCTTCGCAGCCCATGATGACCTTTTTTCCCCCGACCATCTGGAGCTGTTGGCGAGCGCCATCGACGAAACCGGCGTGGACTGGATCTACAGCCGCCCGCTATGGGTATCAACGGACGGCATAATAGTCCCGTTCTGCACCAATCTGAACAATGCAGATGAACTGGATGTCTTTCTCAACGTTGGCAACACGATTCCCGCACCGTGTGTCATGCATCGAAGCAAGTGCTTTGACCGCTCCGGCTACTGGCCCGAGGACGTCCCGTCCGCCGCCGATTGGCAGCTCTGGGTGCGCATCATCAATGACGGGGACCGCGCCAATTTCAGCTATTTGAAGACGCCGACAACCCTACACTTCAGCGCCGACTGGAAGAAATCCCGGCATTCAGCCGTGAACGAGGTCAAGGCTCAGTTGGAGATCGCAGATGAAGCTTCCTGGTGGCCGGCTTCTTTGAGGCATGACATACCCGAAGACAGGACCGAACAGAGTGTTGTCTTTGCAGCCATGACTAACGGTGGCAATGAATGGTGTCGGCGGGTCAGAAAAGACGTTATCACGGTCATCGACCGTCTGGCCTGGGATCAAGTGCGGTACACACATCCGCTTTGCCAAGATCAGGCCACCCAAATCGAGCGGCTTACCCAGCTTACGCAAAGCCAAACGGCGCAGATCGAACATCTGAACAGCTTGCGAACTTCCGAAGGCGACCAGGCCGAGGAGAAGATCGCGGCGCTACAATCCACTCTCGATCAGATCTTCAAGAGCCGATCCTGGCGCCTGACCGCACCATTGAGAAGACTCGCGGCGGGCAGAACTCGGCGCGCTTGAGCGTGCGCCCCGTCGAGCTCGTGACGGCCGAGGCTCTCAGCCGCCATCTGAGTCCTCGCATCCTCAACGAGGTCGAGGATGTCCTTGTCGGGAGCTGAGTACCTCAGGCATATTCTCGATGAGGTCGACTACCTCACCGAGCATTCTCGGGGCGTAACCCACGACCAGTTTCTACAGGATGAAACCCTGCGCCGCGCTTTCGTCCGGAGCCTCGAGATCATCGGCGAAGCCGCGAAGAAAGTCCTGCTGGAGCTGGCCAAACGAATACGCGACATCGAGTGGCGCGCCATCGAGGAGCTCTTCCTCATGGTGACGGCTAGCTTCGGGATTCGGTCGACACGGAGTTCGACCGCTCCAGTTCTATGGAGAGCGAGTTGAAAAAGATGGTAGCGCGTACGGGATTCGAACCCGTGTTACCGGCGTGAGAGAAAGGTATCTACACACCGGCGCACGTCCTTGGTCTCCAAAACGCTATGTTTTTACTGTCTATAGTCCCTGTCCGTCCACGCTTGACCAGGGGAGTGCGTCCCGGTATATTAGGCAGAAGTTGGGCACGAGCTCACTCCACCTCAACGGAAAGGGGCGGCCATGCCGCGCAAGCTCAGAGATACGACACTTGACACACGTACCGCTCGCGGGCGTCTCGAGGCCAGGCGTAAGCCCTACTGGCGACGAATCTCCAAGCGTTGCCACCTCGGCTACCGGCGCAACAGAACAGGTGGTGGAACCTGGATCGGACGCCTCTATGATGGCGAGCGCTACCGCGAGAGCAAGCTCGGACTGGCCGACGACGAGACCTCGGCCAACGGAATCACCGTGCTCGAGTTCAGCCAGGCACAGGAAGCGGTCAGGGAGTGGTTCCTCCGCGAGGATCTCAAGGCCAGGGGGCTCGAGGAGCCCGAGCCCTACACGGTGGACCGTTGCCTAGACGACTACCTTGAGTGGTACGCGGCCAACAACAGGGCTTTCTCGCGGGCCAAAGCCGTGATCGAGGCTCACGTCCGCCCGGCCTTTGGCGAGCTTCTCGTCGGGGATCTGACCCAAAAGCAGATCGAGGCCTGGCATCTGGAGCTTGCCGAGACCCCCCCAAGGATTCGCACTGCCCGAGGGCTCGGGATTCAACACGGCAAGATTCGCGGCAAGGAGGGCCAACGCCGCAGGAAGGTGTCCGCCAACCGGGCTCTGACCCTATTTCGAGCCGCCCTCAACCGCGCCTACCGCGACAGCGACACAACTGTCACCTCTGACGCCGCGTGGAAGCCGATCACCGGCTTCAAGAACGTCGAGACCGCACGAGTGCGCTACCTCGAGACGGACGAAGTCACCCGACTGTTTAACGCCTGCGAACCTGACTTCCGCGAACTCATAGAGGCTGCGCTCTACACGGGAGCGCGATACGGCGAAGTTACGCGGCTCACGGTGGGCGACTATCGGCCCGAGGCTCGAGCAATCCAGCTCCACGAGACCAAGGCCGGCGGGAGTCGGAACGTCTTTCTAAACGAGGAGGGAGATGCGCTGTTCAACCGAGTTACGGCGGGACGCAAGAGCGCCGAACTCATCTTCCGACGAAGCGACGGCGGACCGTGGCTGAAGAACCACCAAACACGCAGAATCCGAGCAGCCTGCGATATCGCCGGCATCGACCCACCGGTCGGCTTCCACCAACTCCGACATACGTACAGTTCGCTCTACCTTCAGTCCGGCGGCTCCCTGATCGGTCTATCGAAGCAGCTAGGTCACACCGACACGCGAATGGTCGACAAGCACTACGGACATTTGGCCGAGAATTGGAGAGCGGCGGAAGCGCAGAGGTTTGCGCCTTCCTTCGGGCTCAGTAGTTCGCAGAAGGTCTCTCGGCTTGCGAGCAAAAGGGCCTCCCGAAAACGAGCCGCTGATCAGATTGCCTGACAGAAACGCAAACGTGCGTATTCCCCGGAGCATTGGGAACACCGATTCCGCCGGTACGTTTTTAGGGTACTGTCAAGTTAGCGACTGATGCGAGGAATGAGCCCCAACATCTTGTGGCCGAGGCCGGCGCAGTTGCCCAGACCTAGGGGTCGGACCGGTCTGTACCGCCTCAAGTTGACAGTACCCTATTTGACCCTGGATGACCCCACGACGCGCGCCACCGCCGGCACCACCGGCGGCGCCGACCTCTCGCTCCGACTCGCGTTCGAGTCGCCCGATCGGTTCGCGCGGGTGG
>JADFQD010000047.1 GCA_022561975.1 Acidobacteriota bacterium | reverse complement strand
GTCGCACGCGCCATCGGCTTTCTCGCCGATCGCGCAGACCAACAACCTAAACTGGCCGAGGTGGCAAACGCCATCGGCCTGAGCGCCCACCGCACCCAGCGCCTGTTCAAGCGCTGGGCCGGCGTTAGCCCGAAGCGGTTTCTGGAGTTTCTCACCGTCGAGCACGCCAAGGAGCTTCTCGACCGCTCCGTGAGTGTGCTCGACACCAGTCTGGAGGTGGGCCTTTCCGGGCCGAGTCGGTTGCACGATCACTTCGTCAAGCTCGAAGCGATGTCCCCGGGCGAGTACAAGAGTTCAGGCCGCGGGCTGGTGATTTCATTCGGGGTTCACGCGAGCCCATTCGGACGAGTCTTCCTGGCCGCCAGTGGTCGAGGCGTCTGCCGGCTGGCGTTTCTAAAAGATGGCGAAGATGGCGAGGGACGCTCCGAGGGGCGCCCCGATGGATGCGATGACTGTCGTGCCGAGATTGCCGCACTCGAGCGCGCGTGGCCGGGAGCCGAGATCATCCGCGATCAGAGACTCTCCGGCGAACTGGTCGAACAGATCTTCGAGCCGGCCGAGGACCCAAGCGAGACTCTGGTGAAGGTCACCGGCACCAACTTCCAACTCGCGGTCTGGAAGGCTCTGCTGGACGTGCCGCGCGGCGGCCTGGTGTCGTACGAAACCGTGGCGAGAGCCGTCGGCAACCCCGGCGCGACCAGAGCCGTCGGGAGCGCGGTCGGCGCCAACCCGGTGGCCTATTTGATCCCTTGCCACCGGGTGATCCGCAAGAGCGGTGTCCTCGGCAGCTACCGCTGGGGTGCGGCACGCAAGCAGGCGCTCGTAGCCTGGGAGTCGGCTCAACTCGTGGCTAAGCCCCCGCTTCCGGGACCAGCACGGTGACCGCGTCCTCGCCCTTGCGACGCAGGCAGGTGCCCTCCGGGAATCCGAGGTCCTGGGCCCACTCGGAGAGCAGGGCGATCGCGGCGCCATAGTCTGCGAGCGTCAGATCGAAGCGATACCAACCCGAGCCGATTCCGCCACCGAGCACCTCGCCGGCGCCGGCAGCGATCAGGCGACGGTCGAGAGGCTCTTCGAGTTCAGACACGGTTTCGAACGAACACAGATCGGCCGGAAGGAGTAACTCTGCTCGAATGGCGGCGGATTCCATGGTCAAGAGGTTCAGATTCCGGTGTCCAGGGGAATGTTAGACTGATTGGGCTCGGGCGAGCGTTTTGCTCGCCCTTTCTTCGCGAATCTTATGCCGCGCGCACCATGGAACCGAGGTTGCTTTTCGCAATGGCGGCTCGCGGTAAGTGGAATCGCGCTCTCGGCCGGCTGTTTCGCGTTGGTGACACTGTCCCCTAAGCCCGCCCATGCCGAACTCGAGCCCGAGGCCTGGAGGGCCTTCGAGTCGGCGTCGTTTCGGCTGCTGAGCAACAGCGACAGTGCGTTGGGGACCGAGATCCTCCTCGACCTCGAGCGCTTTCGGAGGGCTTTCGCTCAGCTGGCGCCCGGTCTCGATTCGAGCTTTCCGGTTCCGACCCAGATTGTCGCCTTTCGCGATGGCGAGTCGTATGCGCCCTTCAAGTCGGAGAGCGACTCCGCCGGCGTCCGGATACTGGGCCAGTTCCTGGGGCACCGGGACGGCAACTACATAACCTTGAATGCCGATCCGAGGTGGAGTGGTGGTCTCGGCATCGTCCTCCATGAGTATGTGCACCACATCATCAATCAGAATCTGCCGGGCGTTCCGCGCTGGCTCAACGAGGGCTTTGCAGAGTACTACAGCACGTTTCGCGTCGAGGGTCGGTTCGCGGTGGTCGGTCGCCCGGTGGAGCGCCATCTGCGCTGGTGGCGACACAACCGGGTCGTATCCGTGTTGGAGGTCATCGGCGAATCTTTGGATGCCGCGGTCCACTCCGTTGGCGGCGCCGGCCGCTACTACGCGGTGTCGTGGGGTCTTACGCACTACCTACTTTCGCAGCCGCACGGTACGGATACGATCGCCTCGTACCTCGAAGCGGTAGCATCGGGAGCCGATCGCGCGGAGGCCCTGCTTTTGATTCTTGGGGTTTCGGCTCGCGAACTCGAAGCGGAGCTCCGGGACTACGTCGGGGCCGAGTTCTTGCCCGCCACCAGCTTGGCGCTCGAAGCGCTCGGTGAGGTCGGAATCACTGAAGTGGAGTCGTCGCCGGCAACGGCGCTGACCGTGCTGGGTGAACTGGCGGCCAGGCTCGGCAATGAGCGCCACGCCGAGGAACTGTTCTATCTGGCGCTGTCCCACGAGCCGGAGAGTGCGGAGGCGCTGGTGGGGCTCGCGAGCTTGCGCGACGAACAGGGTCGGATCGAGGAGGCGGGCGTGCTGTTCGATGATGCCCTTGCGTTGGGGCCCAAGTCGGCGCGGTCGTATTTGCGTTACGGTCGGCACCTGCTGCAAACGATCGATAGCGAGCGCTCGCCCAATGCCGAAAACGCTGCCGAGAACGCCGCCGAAAGCGCCGCCCAAAGCACGGAAGACTTGGCTCGCGAGGCGAAGATTTCGTTTCTGACCGCAGCGGCTCTCGAGCCTTCGTTTGCGGAGGCGCAGGTGATGCTCGCTTTCGTGCACCTGTTCGACGGACTCGAGGCCAAGGAAGGGCTGAGCTTCGGCGAGCGGGCACAGGCGCTGCTGCCGACGCGCATCGACGTCGTGCACACTCTGATTCGACTTCACTTGAAGCGGGGTTCGATCGGCCGCGCCGATGAGCTGCTCGAGGGAGCGCTCGCTGTGTTGGCGGAGCGCGAGTTTCAGGACAGGGTGCGAGACGAGATTCGACGCGCCGAGTTCTTGTTGGCCGCGCGCGCGGCGCTGTCCGACGGTCGATGGGACGAAGGCGTAGACTTTTTCGATCAGGCGATTTCTCACACCGAAGATCTCGGAATCAGGCTGCAGATGGAAGAGCAGCTGGAGAAGCTCGAGCAACGGGCGGATCGCGAGGCCGCTGCCGCCCGGAGCGTGAGGTGATCCGTACGGGCCCTATCGTCCAGAACACCCAAGGACCATGACGAGGTCAAGACGAGGCCAAAGCGAGAAATGAAACGGTGAAAAATACCAGGGCATCGAAGCGCACGCATTCGATCGAGGAGCTCATTCGTGATCGGCCCCTGCTGCCGTTCCTGCCTTTGGTCTACGTGGCCTGGGCCGACGGTGAGCTGAGCCACAGAGAACTCGAATCGATCGCGTCGCAAGTCGCCTCACAGGGAGGACTCGACGCGGAGTGTCGAAGGCGTCTGGCCGGCTGGCTGGATCCCGCGGACCCGCCATCGGCTCGAGAACTCGGAGCGATTCTGAGGACGATTCGTCGGATCGCACCGGCCTTGCCGGATGACGCCAGGCTGACCCTGGCGGAACTCGGCTGCCGGCTGGTCGAGACCGACTCGGAGGCGCAAGGTGCCGGTGCGGATCCGGCGGTGGAATCCGCTCTGGCCGACCTCGAAGCGGCGCTGGGAGTCGCAGGGACCGAAGCCTCGCGGGAGCTCTTGACCCGGGTTCGGCCGCTGCAGGTAGGAGAACCGAAGCGGGCCAAGCCATCGTTTTCACCGGCGGTTCTGCAGGCGTTGCTGGACGCACCGTACGCAGAGGTTCGCTCACGGATAAGAAAACTGTTGAGCCGGCCCGAGTTTGACTACCGGTTCGAATTGGATCGCCCCTCCTACCGCCGCCTGGTGACGCGTTGGTGCAGGCGGCTGGCCGAAGAGGGCTTCGGGGCGCTCAGTTTTCCGCGGGCCTATGGCGGAGCCGAAGACTTGGGAGCTTTTATCGCGGTATTCGAGACCCTCGCCCATCACGACTCGAGCCTGTTGGTGAAATTCGGCGTTCAGTTCGGACTCTTCGGCGGCAGTGTTCTGCAGCTCGGAACCGAGCGCCACCATCGCGAGTACCTCGAAGACATTGCCACCATGTCGCTACCTGGCTGCTTTGCCATGTCGGAGACCGGACATGGCTCCAACGTGCAGGAGTTGGAAACGGTGGCTCGCTACGACGCCGAGCGGCAGGAGTTCGTGATCTCGACGCCGACGCCACATGATCGCAAGGACTGGATCGGGAACGCCGCGGTCGATGGCAGGATGGCTACGGTTTTTGCGCAGTTGCATGTCGGTGAGGACGAGTTCGGCGTACACGCATTCCTGGTGCCGATTCGAAGCGACGACGGAGAGACACTACCGGGCGTGACGATCGAGGACTGTGGGCTCAAGGAGGGCCTGAACGGCGTCGACAACGGCCGGATTACCTTCAAAGATGTCCGGGTTGCTCGCGAGAACCTGCTCGATCGGTTCGGCTCGGTGAGCCCCGAGGGCGAGTATTCGAGCGACATCGCCAGCCCATCGAAGCGGTTCTTCACCATGCTCGGTACGCTTGTGGGCGGTCGTATCAGCGTGGCCGGAGCTTCGCTGGCCTCGGCCAAGACCGCCCTCGCGATCGCCGTTCGCTATGCCACTCGACGTCGGCAGTTCGGCGCCGCCGGCCGTCCGGAGACCCTGCTGCTGGACTACAAGGCGCATCAGAGAAAGCTCCTGCCGCGTCTCGCGGCCGCCTTCGCAATCGACTTTGCCCACAAGCGACTGGTCCGGCAGTTCTTGGCTCATGGTGGGGACGCTCGCAGGATCGAAACATTTGCCGCCGGGCTCAAGGCCTATGCCTCGTGGTTCAATGTCGAAACCTTGCAGGTCTGCCGGGAGGCGTGCGGCGCCCAGGGGTATCTCGCGCAGAATCGGATCTGCCTGCTGAGAGACGATACCGATGTCTTCACGACCTTCGAAGGCGACAACACGGTGTTGATGCTGCTGGTCGCCAAGGCACGACTCACCAGGTATCGTCACCAGTTCTCCGATCTGCGGCTGGGAGGACTGGTCAAGCTGCTGGCGTCAAAAGCGCTGACAGCGGTCTCGGAGCTCAACCCGGTCGTGACCCGGACAACCGACGATGAGCACCTTCAAGAGCGGGAGTTTCTGGGTGGGGCGTTTCGGTATCGCGAGGATCGGCTGCTCGAGACATTGGCTCTGCGTTTGCGCCACCGGCTCGAACGCGGCATGGATACATTCGAGGCGTTCAACGACTGCCAGGATCACGCGCTCAAGCTGGCCGAGGCCCATATTGAGCGCATTGTCGCCGAGGCGATTCTGGAGGCCGCTGCCGAGCATCGCGGGAGAGATCTGGGCCACATCCTGGATCGGCTGGCCAGTCTTTTCTGTCTGTGGCGGCTCGAGCGACGCCGCGGCTGGTTTCTCGAGAGCGGCTATTTCGAGAGTGCCAAGGCCAAGGCGGTGCGCAATTTGGTGATGCGAATTTCGGGAGAGCTGCGAGAGGATGCGGAAGCCCTGATCGACAGCTTCGGAATTCCCGATCGAGTCCTAGGGGCGCCGATCGCCGCCGGCAAGGCGGGCGAGCGGTTTTCGCCATGAAGGCGGTGGGGCTCGGCCTTCTAGTTCTGGCGGCGGCCCTGGAGCCGTCTTGGGCGAGCGATTCCCGGCGGACCCGGGTGGTGGAAATCGTCGAGCGAGTGGCGCCGGCGGTCGTCAACATCTCGACAGAGGTGATCGTGCGCCAATCCGACCCGTTCTTTGGATCGCTTTTTGGGCGGCGCCGGCGCGCAGAGTCGCTGGGTTCGGGCTTTGTGGTGGCGTCGAATGGAACGGTAGTTACCAACGCTCACGTCATCGAAGGAGCTTCACGAATTGTGGTCACTCTCAGCAATGGCGAGGAGCTCGAGGCGGAAGTTCTGGGCTTCGATCGCGATTCGGACGTGGCGGTGCTCAAGGTCGCGGGTCATGGTCTGACGGCCATCGAGCTGGGATCGAGCGCGGATCTGATGATCGGCGAGACGGTGATCGCGCTCGGCAATCCGCTGGGTCTTTCGAACACCGTCACGATCGGCGTTCTGTCGGCGCGCGGGCGCACGGTGCCGTCCGAAACCGGCGAGCGTTTGTTTACCGACTTCCTCCAGACCGATGCCCCCATCAATCCCGGAAGCTCCGGGGGCCCGCTGGTCAATCTCGATGGTGAGGTGATCGGAATCAACACGGCTATCGTCGCCGGAGCGGAAGGCATAGGCTTTGCGATTCCGGCCGCCCGAGTGCGCCGGGTGGTTGACGATCTTCTGCGCTATGGCTCATTGCGGCCGATCTGGACCGGGCTTCGTCTTTTGAGTCTCAATCGAGAACTTGCTCGAAGATACGACCTGCCCCTCGAGCGAGGAGCGGTCGTCGAAAAGGTCCACCCCGGGTCACCGGCCGCGCGCGCAGGCTTTCGTGCTTCGGACGTGGTGCTCGAGGTTGGCGACCGCAGAGTCTCGTCCAAGGAAGACGTGATGACGGCGGTCTACTCGGTACCCGCCGGCAGCCGGGTGCCGGTCAGGATCTGGCGCGATGGCAGCCTGCTGGACCTCGAACTGCCGGTCGAGACCCCGCCCAGCGATCTGGGTGTCAGCCATCTCCAATCGAAGATTGGTCTGTTCGTCGAAGTTGTCGCAGGCCGCTTGATGATCGTGGGGGTTCGACGTGGCTCGGCTGCCGACCGCAAGGGTCTCGAGCGGGGCGACCAGGTGCTGGCAGCCAACAGCCAGCCGGTCGAGACGGCCGATGAATTGGCGCGTGAAGTGCTGCGGTCGCTCGACCGAGGCGGCTTGTTACTGGTGGTGAGGAGAGGGCGAAGGTCGTACTACTTGAGTTTCCGGCTGTAGAGCCGGCACCGGTCAGTCGAAGTCGAAGGGCCGTGGCGGAGGCTCGTCTTCCGGGGATTTCCTGGCCTCGCGGAGAGCCTCTTCGAACTTGTCTTCCAAGAGCCGGTCCCGATGCTTCAAGGCCGAGACCTCTCGCTCGAACAGATCTTCGGCGAGAGCCTTGTCTTGATCGAGTTTCTCCAACAGTTGATCGAAATCCTTGCCTCCCGCCGGGGCGATCTTTCTCGGTTCGTGAAAGAGAACTTCCCCGGTCTCGCGGTCGATCACGAGGCGACTCTCGCAATCGGGGCAGCGAAGCGTCAATTTCGAGGATTCGGACATCGCAGCCATTCTAGCGTGCGCCTCGATCCGGAAGAGTTGTTGGAGTCCGCGCAGATCCGAAAAGCTTGGTATTGTGTGTTGACACCCTGGTCTATCTAGCAGGAGTTTGCTCATGACTCGAAAATATCTGGCGTTTCTGGCAATTTCTCTGGTTCTTCTGGGCTGTCAAGGGAGTGAGGTGATCAAGATCGCCGCCGTCGTGCCGATCACCGGCTCGTTCGAGATCTACGGCCAGGCGGTCAAGAAGGGGGTTGAGCTCGCCTACGAAGAGCTCCAGGCCGATCCGGACTTTTCGCAGTGGTTGGAGCTCACGATAGTCGACTCGGAGGGCAGCCCAGGGATCGCTTCCGCCAAACTCAAGGAACAATTCGAGGGCGGCGCGATCGCGGTGATCGGCGGCGTCATGTCCGACGAAGCGCTCGAGATGGTGGCCGTCGCGGATCGCTACAACCGAGTTCTGATCTCGCCTTCGGCCTCGAATCCTCAGCTCACCGGGATTTCGAAGAACTTCTACCGGGTGTTTCCGTCGGACTCTCGCGAGGGAACCAAGATGGGCAATTTCGCCGCCAAGAAGCTCGAGATGGAAACCGTGGTAATCGTGGCGAAAGCGGACACCTACGCTCGCGGAATCAAGGAAGTATTCCAAGCGGAGTTCGAGCGCAATGGCGGCGAGGTGATCGAGATCATCGAGTATCCGTCAGGCGCCGATTTCTCCGGCCTGATCGACCGGGTGATTGCTCTCAACCCCGCGGGTGTCTACCTCGCCGCCTTTGCCGAGGACATCGGGCTGATGATCGTCGAGCTTCGTGGCAAGGGCTACAAGGGCAGGATTCTGACGACCTCGGCCTATGCCGCTCCGGCAGCGATTGAACAGACCGGAGCTCCCGGTGAAGGCGTTTTCTTGACCCAAGCCGCGTTCGATGCGGCCAGCGAGGACCCGAAGGTCCAGGCTTTTGTCGAGGCCTTTCGCGCCAAGTACGGTCTCGACCCGGATCTCTACTCCGCCCACGGCTATGACACCTTGATGGTGCTGGTCGAAGGGCTCAGGGGGGGCGAGGTGGAGCCGCACGCACTTTGGCTGGCCCTGCGCGGCCTGAGAGATTTCACCGGAGTTACCGGCACCATCCAGTTCGACGAGCGCGGCGACGTTCAGAAGTTTCCTCGGGTCTACGTCGTCGAAGATGGGAGTCTGAAGGACTACGAGAAGGACATCGAAGAGCGGCGGCGACAGCTTGTGGAACGGTTACGCCGGCTCAAAGAGGCTCAACAGCGGCGCAACAGCGGCTAGTCGAGGCGCCGCCCGTGGGTCGATCCGGCGGCACTTCAGAGTCGATCCGGTCCGTAACTCAAGTCTCAGATGTTGGATGTAACTCGACGCCTGCTGCGTTACCGCGGCCTTCTCTGGACGTTGGTGGTACGCGAACTCAAGGGCCGCTATCGGGGTTCCTTCCTCGGTTTCTTCTGGTCTTTGGTGAACCCACTGATTCTGCTGGCGGTCTATTCGTTCGTCTTCACCTACATTTTCAGGCCTCGGTTTGCGGACGGCGGAGCCAACCCCTATCCGTTGTTTTTGATGTGCGGTTTGTTTCCCTGGATCTGGGTTTCGACGTCGCTGCTCGAGGGCACCGGATCGCTGCTGGCCGGAGCCGGTTTGATTCGCAGGGCGGTCTTCCCAGCCGAGGTCTTGCCGATGGTTTTCGTGGTTTCGAACCTGATCCATTTTCTGTTGGCGCTGCCCGTGCTCGCCGGTGGTCTTCTGATCGGTCGTCTCCTCGGCCACCCGGTCGGTGGGTGGGGAGCCGTGTGGCTTCCCCTCGTCATCGGCCTGGAGTTTCTGGTAATCGGCGGAATGGTTCTTGGGCTTGCTGCGCTCAATGTGCATTTCAAGGACGTCAAAGACATCTTGACCAATGTCCTTGCGGTACTCCTCTACCTCACTCCGATCTTGTTTCCCCTGTCGTTTATTGCGTGGGACTGGGGGCGGTGGGCGATTGGATGGCTGAATCCGTTCGCTCCATTCTCGACCGCATTTCAACAGACGCTGTTCACCGGTGTTGCGCCGGAGCCGCTGCTGCTCTTACAGATGATCGGTTGGGCTGCGATTGCCTGGGTCCTGGGTACATGGCTCTTCGGGCGTTTGTCCGACAGTCTGGCGGAGGCTGTTTGAGCTACGCGATAGAAGCCCGTGGGCTCGGCAAGGACTATCGCCGCATGGCCGCGGGCTACAAGCTCAGAACGCTCAAGAGCGCCTTGCTCGAGCGCAGCTTGACCCAGGGCCTGCGCCAGGACGAACTGATTCCGGCGGTTCGCGACCTTTCCTTCACAGTCGATCGCGGCGAGGCCTTCGCGGTCATCGGTTCCAATGGATCGGGTAAGTCGACGCTGCTCAAGATGGTCGCGGGCATTCTCAAGCCCACCGCGGGTGAGATCAAAGTCAAGGGTAGAGTGGCGGCGTTGATCGAGCTCGGCGCCGGTTTTCATCCCGAGATTTCCGGGCGCGAGAACGTGTTCATCAACGGCGCGGTCTTGGGCCTCTCGCGGCGGGAGATCGAGAGGCGCTACGATGAGATCGTCGAGTTCTCCGGCCTGGCGAAGTTCATGGACGAGCCGGTCAAGAACTACTCCTCCGGCATGTACGTACGACTCGGCTTTTCGGTGGCCATCCACACCGACCCGGATATCTTGCTGGTCGATGAGGTGCTGGCGGTGGGCGATGAGGCGTTCGCGCATCGGTGCATCCGCAGGATCGAGGAGTTTCTGGCTCGCGGCAGGACCGTTCTGCTGGTAAGCCACTCCCTCGGCCTGGTCGAGGAGTTCGCGGACCGCTGTCTTTGGCTGGACGCAGGCGTCGAGCGTTTGACCGGCAATCCGCGGCGGGTTGCCGACGCCTATCGCCGGGCGGTCGCCGAAAGCGAAGGGCGAGAGCATCAAGCGGCCAAAGAGCACCGTGAGTCTGCGGTTCAGACCGCATCTGCGCCGGAGATCGATTCGGTCGCGGATTCGGCAGATGGCGAGGAGGCACAAGAGAGCGAAGCCGCCGAAGTGTTGCGTTGGGGTACCCGCGAAGCCGAAGTGGTGACCGCCCGGATGCTCAGCGGTGACGGCACCGAACGCTACAACTTCGTTTCTGGAGACGATGTCGTTTTCGAGATTCGAGTGAAGGCACGCAAGCGGCTCCACGATTTCGTTTTTGGTGTTGGCATCTTCACCTTCAGGGGGCTCGAGTGCTGGGGCACCAATACGACTCTTGCCGGCTTTGAATCCGAGGTTCTGAGTGGAGAGGTGACCGTGCGGGTGGTTTGCCCGGAGCTGCGTCTGGGCCCCGGGGAGTACTCGCTCGACGTGGCGGTGCACGGGCGCGACGGCTACGCGTACGATTACCAGAGGCGAATTCTGAGTTTCACAATGACCGCTCGCGAGCAGGGTGTTGGAGTCTATTTCCCGCGCCACGAATGGGAGTTCGAGGGCGATGTCAAATGGTCGACGGTGCCGTCCGGCCATTCGGAGTAAGCGCGGGAGAAACACGATGTCTGAGAAGATCAAAGGGCTCAACGTAAAAGTCGGAGACGAAGAGCTCAAGGGTCGATATTCGAACCTGCTTCGAGTTACCCACACCCGCGAGGAGTTCATCCTGGACTTCATCAACGCGGTGCCGCCACAGGCCATCGTGACCGCCCGTCTGGTGACCAGCCCCGGACATTTGAAACGGATCGTTCGAGCGCTCACCGAGAATCTCGAGCGTTACGAGAAGAAGTTCGGCCCGCTGACCGAGGCGGCGGAACCCAGCCGCGACGACTCGGTCAACTAACCTGGTTGCGGCGGTCTGTAGCCGTCTGCTGCGTTGCCGCTCCTCGACGATGTCCCGCATCGCCTCGCGTCGCGGCGTCTTGCATCCGGCTACAGAGCGCTCGCAACCAGGGAGCCTCTGGAGGGTAGATTACTGCTTGACGACCATGCCGTTCTTGACCACGGCTGAGATCAGGTTGACGCCGTAGTGATAGGCCAAGTGGAAGGCATTGGGTGCGTCGAGCAGCACCAGATCGGCCCGCTTGCCGACCTCGATCGATCCAATCTCATCTCCCAGGCCCAGACAGCAGGCCGCGTTCAGAGTCGCGGCGGTCAACGCTTCTTCGACCGAAAGGCCGAGTTCGAACACCGCCAGCGCCAGCACCATGGGCATCGACTCGGTGTGAGAAGAGCCCGGATTGCAGTCGGTTGCGAGCGCGATTGGAACGCCGGCTTCGATCAAGCGGCGCGCTGGAGCGTAGTTGTGCCTCATCAGGAAAAAGCTGGTACCTGGAAGCAGCACCGCCGTAACTCCGCTTTCCGCCAGAGCCTCGATACCGGCGTCGGATACCGCGATCAAGTGATCGGCTGAAAGCGCGCCCAGCTCTGCAGCCAGTCGTGCGCCGCCCGAATCGACAAACTCGTCGGCATGAAGACGTGGCGCCAAGCCATATTCAGCGCCCGCTTCCAGAACCCGACGGGACTCTTCCAGGGAGAAGATTCCCTGTTCGCAGAACACGTCGGAGAAGACCGCCAGTTTCTCTTCGGCCACTCGCGGCACGATCTCCTTACAGATGAGGTCGAGATAATAACCGCGCCGGTCCAGATATTCGGGCGGTGTTTCGTGAGCGGCCAGAAGGGTCGCAACGAGGTCGACCGGATGTTCACTGCTGGCCGCCCGGATGGCACGCAGTTGTTTGAGTTCGTCGTCGAGATTGAGGCCGTAGCCGCTCTTGGCTTCGGCGGTTGTGGTGCCAAGTTCGAGCATTCGATCCAACCGCTTGGAAACGAGCTTGACCAATTCCTCTTCGTCGGCGTCACGAGTTGCCCGCACCGTGGCCAGGATGCCTCCCCCGGACGCCGCGATGTCTTGATAACTCTTGCCGCAAAGACGCTGGGCGAACTCATGCTCGCGGCTTCCGGCCCAAGGTAGGTGGGTATGCGGATCGACAAGACCCGGAATGAGCGTGCCGCCGTTGCCATCCAAACGCGGAATCTCGGCCTGCGGGCCGAAGCGCGCCGAGAGTTCTTCGGCGCTCCCAACGAAGGCAATTCGGCCACCTCGACACCAAACGGCGGCTCGGGCGTAGCGCTTGATCGAGGCCTGCTGACGACCGCGGCGGGGTGTGCTCCCGGTCGGTGTAGCCAACTCGGACAGGTTGGTGATGATGAGGTCGCTCACGACGGCCTACTGCTGCGCGAGGCACGAGGTCCGAACAGCGCGCTGCCAATGCGCACATGGGTTGCGCCCTCTTCGATGGCGATCTCGAAGTCCGCACTCATGCCCATCGAAAGACAACCGTCGTCTCGAAAAAACTGGTCGCGCAGCTCGCGCAGTCGGCGGAACCAGCCTCGGGCTTCGGCTGCGGTATTGGAGACCGGTGGAATGGCCATGAGACCGGTTATCGACAGATGGTCTCGAGACCTAACTTCGGCCATGATCAGCGGCAGCTCTTCGGGAGTAAATCCGTGCTTGGTCGGCTCTTCGCCCAGGTTGACCTCCAAGAATCCAGTCAACTTTCGGTTTGCCTTGCCTGCCTCGAGATCCAACCGTCGGGCTATCTTCAGCCGATCGATCGAGTGCACGCAATCGAAGATCTCGATCGCCTTGCGCACTTTGTTGGACTGAAGGGGGCCGATCAGGTGCCAGGTCAGGTGCCGGGTAGGGTCGACGCCGGCCAGAAGCCGACGGTGCGCTTCGGCTTCCTGGACGATGTTTTCGCCGAAGTTCTGGAGCCCTGCCTCACAGGCGGCTTCGAGGCGATCATCGCTCTGACGCTTGGCGGCACCGAGCAGGGTAACCTCGACCGGGTCGCGATGTGCGCGCACGCATGCCGCTGCGATTCGATTCTTGATCGACGCGAGCCGCTCGGGCACGCCTTCGTTCACGGGCTGCTAGCCGGCATTATTCATGAGGCCGCAAGATGCCGTGGCGCGCATGAATAATGCCGGCTAGACCTCGGCGATGAACAGGATGCGCTTGCAGCTGTCACACAGAACCAAGTTGCCGTGGCTAGCGATCTCGACCACCGCTTGAGGGCGCACCCGGTAGTTGCAAGACGCGCAGTGCCAGATCTGAGCGCCCTTCTTGCCGGTCTGCTGGACTTTTCGAACCGCAGCCATAGCGTTGCCCTCGTGATGCTCGAACACCCGCTTGAAGTGGGCGAGCGTCCGTGGCGTCAGGGCTTGCTCCAGCTCCACAATGGTCTTGCTGACCTCCTCGGCTTGCCGAGCAATTTCGGGCTTCTCCGTTTCCCACTTTTTCAGAGAGTCCGCGTAGCGTTGATCCAAGTCGGCGAAGGCCGCCTTGGCTTCGTCGAGCTGTTTCTCGAGCGACTCGTATTGCTCGAGAGCGGCAAGACCGATGTCTTCGGACTCCCGGATCTGATCCTTGACCGTATCGATTTCTTGCAGAAGCGCTCCGTACTCGCGTTGGTTGCGGACCTTACCGATTTGCTCTTGGTAACCTTTGAGTTTCTCCTGGCAGTCGCCTTCGGTCGCTTCCGCGGCGCGCCGCTCGCTGGCAGCTGCTTTCAGCCCCTCTTCCAGGGCGTCGATTTCAGCTTGGCGGCCGCTGTGTTCGGTGTGCAGTTCCTCCATCCAATCCGGAATCCCGGAAAGTAACACTTCCAGGTCCGCCGCTTCTGTGAGCGCCTCTTGGAGCTTGGTGACCGAGCTCAATTGACCGTCCATGAGCCCTCCGAAAATGTTGCCTGATCTACCAGTCTCCCAACCCCCAATACCCTCGCGTGCATTCAAATTCGTCTCGAGTCGCGGATCTTGGGTCCACCTGGATTCGAACCAGGGACCTGCCGGTTATGAGCCGGATGCTCTAACCGCTGAGCTATGGACCCACATGTCCCCGAGCCGGGGACGAAGAGTATAGCCAATTTTGCAGGACTTCTACCACGGGCTGGAGCGACGCTAACCAGCGCTGGGATAAAGGCGGTTGTAGCTGTCGGCAAAAAGCAAGACTCTCTTCACGTACGACTTGGTTTCCCGCAACTGAAGCGTCTCGAGAAAACGATCCAGCTCTGCGTTCGCTCCCGCTTGGCGCCAGAGCCGCTTGATCCGAAAGGGGCCGGCGTTGTAGCCGGCGAGGGAGAGTTCGTCGTCGTCATCGAACATCGAGCGCACCCGTTTGTAGTAGGTGGTGCCGATCTGGATGCTGAAACCAGGGTCGTTCCAGCGCTCTTGTGTGTACTTCAATCCCAGGCGGCGGGCCATCTCACGACCTGTAGCGGGCATGACCTGCATCAGTCCGCGGGCTCCGGCCCGGCTCCGGGCTCGCGGATCGAATGCGCTCTCCTGGCGAATCATCGCCAGCACGAGATTGCGGTCCAATCCGTTCCGAACCGAGTGCTGCTCGATGATGTCGTCGAAGGCCGTTGGATAGTAGAGGTAACTCGCTCGTTTCGGCGCCATGCCTTGGAACGCAGTCCCGAGGAGCGGGAAAACACTCTTGATTTCGATAATACTTTTGCGCGGTTCGCCGACGGCGGCGAGGACTAGAGCTCTGAGCGCGCGCGTAGATCGTGGTTCGGCATGCTGCGACAGCGCCTCGAGTTCCACCAGCGCGGCTTGGTACAAACCCAAAGACGACAGCAGCTCCGCCCGAGACAGGATTGGGTCGAACGGCCACGGCGCGGTCGGAGTCTGCAGGTCGGCGTCGTCGGTCACTTCATCGCCGAGACGACGCAGAGCATGCCGGCGGTAGAAGTCGGTGAAAGGCACATCCGCGACCTCGGCCAACAGCTGTCGCGAGCGAGCATGATTGCCGAGAGCGTCATGGGCTCGAGCCGTCCAGTAGAGCCCGCTTCGGTTGTAAGTGCTGGTAGGATAAAGGCTCGAGAGTTCGGTCCAGTACCCGATCGCGCCGCCGTAGTTGTGTTCGTTGTGCTGCTTCCACCCCAGGCGCCACAGCTGTCCGGCGCCGCTCTCGTCCTCCGGGTCGAAGGCCTTCAATCGGCGCAGTGTATCGATAGCTTGTTCGAAGAGGTCATCTTCCAGCGCGTCCTCGAAAAGGATCCGAAACGCTCGCCGCGTGCGCTCGGGATCGAGACCCCGGGCGATCGCGGTCTCGAGATGCCTGTGTGCCCGGTCTCGCATCATCTGGCGTTGCGCGGAGTTCAAATCGCGCCCCGACCTGGGCGTCGAAACTTCCAGAGCCGCCAGCGCCTGTTGCCACTCGTGCTCACTCACCTGTAGCCGATTGCGAGCCGGCATTCCTTCCAGGAGTGCAAGGGATTTCTCGCCGTGCCCTGAAGCGGTCAGTCCCTCGGCAGAAGCCAGATGCCATCGCCACCCGCGCGCGGCTTCCGGTACGTTCGCGAGAGTGCTGATTGCGGAACCACTCAGGCCAGCCGCCTGGAGGCTTTCGGCCCTTTGCACGATCTGATCGGAGGTCAGGAACTGGAGCCATGCGATCTTTCCGTCAGGGAGCCTGAACCCCTCGACAACCCCGAGTTCGGAAGCGCTGAGTGGGTGCTTGGTGAGCAGTTGAATGGCCGCCGCGCGCCGAATCGCGTCGTCGTCGAGTATTGATCCTGCCCGCCAAGCCGCGACCTCGAGAGCCTCGGAAGCCTCGCTCTCGAGTTGCCGATGGCGGCCTTGCATTGCGATTTCGGCTACGCCTGCGAGATCGCCGCGCTGTTCGGCGAGGCTGCTTGCCGCTAGGATGGCTTTTCCGAAAAGAGGCGAACTCGAGTGCTCGGCGCGCAGGCGACCGAGGGCAGCGCTTGCCGCTGGATACTGGCCCAATTCAATGGCACTAAGCGCCAGTCCATAGAGTCGCCAGTCGCTGTGGGCTCCGTCCGCCGGCGCGACCCGAAGCCACTCGAGGCTTGCGGAGAAGTGTCCGCAGCTTTGCGCTGCGAGCCCGAGGATTAGAGCGTCCGCGGGGAAGGTCGGACCGGCTGCCGGCGAGCTAAAACTATCGGACTGCTCTTCGAGCAGGGTCTCGGCACGAGCGAGATCACAGGTGGAAATTGCCCGCGCGAGGCGATCGAAAGCCGGTGAGGGCTCCGTGTAGCCGGAGACCGGCGCGGTCGTTGGGCCGATTACCACCGGCTCCATGAGGCTCGCTGCAATCAGCACTGTTGCCGCAGCGATGGCTGGTAGCACTATGAACCGATCGCACCTCATCTTTCCGACTGTGCTTTTCCGAGGCCGTTAGATTCCCAGCAACGCCGGATCGCCGCCGGCAAGAATCCGAACCAGCGCTTGCTTGAAGTAGTCGTTCTCGCTGCGCACCTCCGGATCGATTCGGTCTTCGAAGATCCGCCGTGATCGATCAATGTCCTCTCGAAGCCGCGAGTACACGTCGGCGTCGCGCCGACCTTCTTCGACAGCCTCTTCGTTGTAAAGCTTGATTTCCGTGACCAGCAGTCTGGCCAGACGCTGCGCTTCGTCGTGTTCCGACTCGGAGCTTGCCTCGCTGGGCTCAGCGCCGGAGGTAAAGGCCCAACCGGGTCCCTGAAGGTCGGTGGGCGGCGCCACTTGCGTGCTGCTGAGACCTACGGTCGGTCCGGTCGACGGCGGCGGCGATGGGGCTGACTTGCCCGTTGGCTCGGCCGGCGGCTCGATGCGCGGGGAGGGGGGAGCGCCGGCAGCGTCAACAGCCTCAGCAGTGTCAGCAGGCGGTGGAGCTTCGGGAATCGGCGAACCGGGACGCGTGGTCTCCTCATCGATAGCAGGGAGAGCGCCCTGGTCCGCGGGACCAGGTTCGGAGATCGCGGTAGCAGGTTCCGTGGCTGCGTCCACCGCGGGAGTTCGCAAATCCGCTGCAGCTGAAGCAGCCGCAGCCTCTTCTGCGATCGGAATCGGGGCCTCGGGTGCAGCGGGAACCGCCACGGCGGAGTCAGCCGTTCCGGCACCTGTCAGCGAGAGAGTCGCAGTGGACTCACGCTTGCGGATCGGCAGCGTTTCCAACGTTTGCCCGGCAACATAGGTCAGCAGCTGCAGGGCCGAGACCGAAAAGGTCTCCTCGGCGAGGCGGTCGCAATACACCATGCCGACGGTCTGGTTGCCGAGCACGAAGGGCAAGATGAGTCCCATCGAAGGGTGTTCGGCACCGAGCGGGTCGCAGATCGAGGCGCAAGCAACGGATGACAGGGCGACCGAGCCCTCCTGCAAGTGGTCGAGTATCGGGAACGGCTCGCCTCCCCCCAACGAGACCTCTTTGATTTTGCGGTCGGCATCACCAAAGCCGGTGGCGCTCCAACCGTGTAGCTCCTTGCCGCGGTTGACGAAGATGGCAACCCGAGAGGCGAATCGAAGCACTCCCCGCGACAGCGCTTCGAGAATCTCGGACTGTGACGCCGAGGTGTCGATATCGCGCGCTGCGAGCCGGAGTTCGTCGGCGGCATCGAGGGAAACCGCTGCCGGCGCTGCTGGGGCTACTTCGTCTTGTGGAGCAGCGCTCGCGAGTGCGGCAGCTTCCTCCCGCGCTGCGGTAAATGTTCGCTCCACGGCGGCCTTGATTTTGCCCTCGAAGTTCTCGCGCACTGAGTCCAGAGCGCGCTCGAGATTGCCGGCCAGTATCGGGTCCAAATCTTCGAGATACTCCGCGAGTTTCATGGTTTTCTCCCTCAGGGGACTGGCAGGTCGTTTGCCTGGGCGATTATTCTTTAGGGTTCGGGGACTGTCAAGGGAACGGCTCGAGGCCAAAAGCCTTTATTTATGATTACTTACGGTTTGTCGACGAGTTTTTGCGAGGATTGCGTCTTGCCGCCTCTGGAAAGCTTGTGGTACCTTGGTTGCTCGCGAAATCGGAGGTTTCGTACCCGGAACACGGAGGGTTCACATGCGTTTCGATCGTGGATTGATCGTTCTTTCATCGTTGATTGTTATTGCACTGGCTAGCGCCTGTTCGTCGGGGCCGAAGGTCGATCCTGAAGTCGAGGCCGCCTGGGCGGCGCTGACCGAGATGAAGGAGAACGTCGATGGTCTGCGCACGGAACTCCGGGAACTCGAGGCCAAGATGATGGCTGCGGCTGAGGAGGAAGCGGAAGGTGGCGACGCGGAAGACGCGGAACAGCCGGCCGGGGGCGAGGGCGCTTCTGAAGCGATCGAGTCCGCGGAGGAGATGGCCGTCCGAGCTGGAAAGCTTGCAGAGGACATCGCGAAGTTGGCCGACGATTTCAATGGTAAATTGGCGGCTTTTCTGAACGCTCCGGCCAACCAGATCATCGAAGGTGAGCCGCTGACCGAGCGTCAAGCGGCCGCGATCGGCATGAAGAGCAGCGAGGACATCGAGCTGGCAGTCGAATACATCGAGAAAGGCGGCGATCACCGGCGCGCGATCGATATCCTTCGAGTGGCGCTGCAGCTCGATCCGGACAATGCTGCGATCCAGGCTGCCTTGGAAGAGGCAAAGGCGAATCGCTTTCTTTCTGAGGAGCGCTTCGCGCTGGCCAAGAAAGGTATGACCCAAGAGGAAGTCCGCAACGCTCTGGGTCAGGTCAACTTGAGAAACATCCGGCAATTCGAGGAACGGGGCGTCGTGGCCTGGTTCTACGCCACCGAGGAGGGGGGGCCGGCCGCCGCGGTGTGGTTTCAGAAAGACAAGAAATCGGGCATGCTGAAGGCCTACCAGCTCAAATATGATGCGGTGGGCGGTCGCGATAGCAAGTAGCCGGTTCCTTGACTAAAGCGCAGGCATCGGCGACACTCCTGTGCTCGGCGTAGAGCCGAGCGGATCCCTGCCGTCGAAGGCTCGGATCGACGGGAGGTGATATCGATTGCCAGCGGTTCAAGTACGAGAGGAAGAAAGCTTTGAAAATGCGCTCAGGCGGTTTAAGCGCAAGTGCGAGAAGTCGGGCATCTTGACCGAGCTCAAGAAGAGGCAATACTTTGAGAAGCCTTCCGTCAAGAGAAAACGAAGGCTGTTGCAGGCTCGCAAGAAAGAAATCCGGCGAATGGCCGAGGAGCGACGTCTGGGGCTTCGCTAGGCAAGTCCTTAGCGAGCTAAAGATCAAGGCGGGGACGTGTGCCCCGCTTCTTTGCTTACTCAGCTAGACCTATAGTCGAGGCCAAGGCCGTGCGAGTTTCCGCAGCCACTCTGAGTGCGTTGGAGTTTGCCTCCTTGAGACGCGTCGCGGCCGAGTTTGCGGTCAACGACCTGGGCCGTGTGGAGCTGGTGTCCGCTAAACCTTTCGCACGGGCGTCCGAGCTTCGCCGGTCGCTCGGGATGACATCCGACGTCGAGCGACTCCTCCCGGAGGGCTCGCTGGTGGCCCGGTTCGAGGAACCGCTCGCGCCCTTGGCCGAGGCTCTTGCCAGAGAAGACTCCGAAATCGTTGGTGCCGACCTGGTGTTGCTGGCGAGCGTTTTGAGTTCGAGCCAGGCGGCTCTGGCGCGCATACGTGCGGGAGAGCCGAAGAGCGAGACTCTGCGTGAAGCCTTTGCGACGGTCCCGGACCTTTCGGATCTTGCCCAAGAGATCGGCCAGCGCCTGGACGAGCGAGGTCGAGTCCGGGACAGCGCCAGCCGGCGTTTGGAGCAGCTGTCCAAGAAGAGCCGCAAGGTGAGGCGAGAGTTGTACGCGAAGCTGGGCGACTTCGTCTCCGGCCATCGGGACAATCTGGCCGAAGACACAATTTCGGTCCACGATGGCCGGCTGGTTCTATTGCTTCGCTCGGGGTCCAAGGGCCGGCTTCCCGGTGTGGTGCAGGGGCGCTCGTCGACCGGGAGAAGCTTCTACTTCGAGCCGCTCGAGTTCGTCGAGGAAAACAATGAGCTTCAGGCAAGCCAGCGGGAGGAGAAAGCGGAGCGACAGCGAATTTTTCTGGGAATTCTGGCCCGGGTTCGCGCCCATGCCGGCGACATTCGTGAGCACTGGCATTTACTGGGTGACCTGGACGCGCGGCAGGCGTTGTGCCGGCTGAAGACGTGCTTCGAGGGCCATTTCATCGAACCCAAGGAGGGCGAAGAGTTGGAGTTGGTGGACGCACGCCACCCACTTCTGGACCCGCTCCTAGCCGGCCAGCGCGAGCGGGCCCTCGGTCAAGCCGGACATCTCGGGCCGGTTGTGCCGCTATCGCTGGCCCTGAGCGCCGACTGCCGAACACTGGTCGTCACCGGACCCAACGCGGGCGGCAAAACGGTGGCTCTCAAGACCGTAGGCCTGCTCGCATTGGCCGCTCACTGCGGCTTCCCGCTGCCGGTTGGTCTGCACTCCAGACTGCCGTTCTTGTCCTCGATGGTGGCGGTGGTCGGCGACGACCAGGATTTGCTCGAAGAACGCTCTACCTTTAGCGGCAGGCTGCTTCGACTGCGCGAAGTTTGGCAAGAGGCCCACGGCGGGAGCTTGCTGCTGGTCGACGAACTCGGCTCCGGAACGGATCCGACCGAAGGAGCGGCGCTGGGAGTGGCTCTGATCGAAGCTCTGGCGGTGAGCAGTCCGTGGGCATTGATAACGACCCATCTCACCGCAATCGCCGCCACCGCGCTCGATCTGGAAGGTGCCTCTTGCGCGGCTATGGAGTTTGATTCGCTCAGCGGCCGCCCGACCTATCGACTCGTGCCGGGAGCTCCGGGCGGTAGCGAAGCGCTCGCGCTGGCACGTCGCTTGGAACTGCCCGCTGCATGGTTGGACCGAGCCGAGCAGCTTCTGGGGCCCGATGAGCGGCGTTTGCGCCGCCTGTTGCAGGAAGTCGAAGCGTCCAAGCGGGAACTGCAAGACCAGCACACTGAGCTTAGGGAACTCCTGGCGGATACCGAGCGCGACCGCCGAGAGGCCGCCCAACATGTAGCTGGAATCGGCCAGGAACGCTCGCAACTGGCGAAGAGTCTCAGGCGCGAATTGCGCGACTTTCGGAGTGAAGTTCGACGCAAGCTCGGAGGTGAGATCGAGCGGCTGGCGGAAGAGCTCGAGACCGGTCCGAAGCGTTCGACCCGTTCGAAACATACGGCGACGGCCAAAGCGCTCGAGCGTCTGTTCGAGGACGCGCCCGAGTGGGAAGGGCCTTCCGAGCGGGGTGCCAAGCCACTCGAGATCGGAGCAGCGGTGGAACACTCGACGCTCGGCTGGCGCGGCAACCTGCTCGAGTTGAACGGAAACAAGGCGACCGTAGGGGTATACGGTAAGCGGTTTCGATGCATGACGTCGGAGCTGACGCGAGCCGAATCACCGCCCGACGAGAACCGGCAAGGGTTCAGGGAGCCGAGCTTTGCAGGGCGAAACATTTCGGAAGATTCATCGAGCGGCACCGCCGAGTTGATCCTTGTCGGGCAACGAGTGGAGCCGGCTCTCGAGGCGCTCGAACGCTTTCTGGATCGTGCGCTCCTGGGCTCGAACGAGTCGGTGCGAATCGTGCACGGTCACGGCACCGGTCGTCTGCGTTCGGCGGTTCGCAAACGACTCGAGCGGCACCCGGCCGTGGCCGCTTGGCGGCCCGGTGGCGCGGCCGAGGGCGGGGACGGAGCCACCGTTGCTACCCTGGCCTAAGGGCTCGTCACGGAATAAGTGCACCACTCCGGCCGCCGCTGCATCCCGTCTGGCTGCGTTGCTCGTCGCTTACATACCTCGGTATGCGCCCTCCTCGCGCCTTGCCAGACGGGTGCCCCGCCGCCCAGAAGTGGCACACTTATTTCGTGACGAACCCTGACCGTTCTCGTTGTCATAGGATTTCGTAGAATTCACTCATGGCCTTTGGACACATCCAGCTCACCGACGAGTTGGTTCAGTCGGTTCGGGACACGATCGACATCGTCGATATCGCGTCGGATCACACCCGGCTGACCAAGGCAGGGCGTCGCTACAAGGGGCTGTGTCCACTCCACAAGGAGAAGACGCCGTCGTTCAGTGTCGACCCGGACCAGGGGCTCTTCTATTGCTTTGGATGCTCGCAGGGCGGGGACGCCATCCGGCTGCACATGTTGACCTCCGGAGATGATTTTCCGGCGGCCATCGAGTCACTGGCTCTGCGCTACAATATTCCGCTGCCCGCCGTTCGCCCCGGCAAGAGCGGCAAACCCGAGCAGCAGCTCGAATCTGTGCTGCAAGCGGCTTTGGACTACTACCAGCGCCAGCTGGCCGACAACAAGTCGCCGCGCAACTACCTCGAACGGCGCCGCATCGAGCCCGAGTTGATTAAGCGGTTTGGACTCGGATACGCGCCCCCTGGATGGCGCAATCTGCTCAACGCGCTCGAGAACAAGTTCCCCGAGCGCCTGCTCGAGCGCGCCGGCCTGATCGCCGAGTCGCAGAAAAGCCCCGGCGATCGCTACGATCGATTCCGAGAACGTTTGATCTTTCCGATCCGAAACGCGGCCGGTCGCCTGGTCGGTTTCGGCGGGCGAGCGCTCGGAGACGACAAGGTCAAGTACATCAATACCAGCGAAACGCCGAGCTTTCGCAAAGGCCGTCTGCTCTACGGCCTCGATCTAGCCAAGCGACCGATCCGCGAGTCGCAGCGAGCCTTTATGGTCGAGGGTTACTTCGACGTCATCGGATCCGTCGCCGCGGGCGTCGATGCGGTCGTGGCGACCATGGGGACCGCACTGACGATCGAGCAGGCTCGGCTTCTGGCACGTTTCGCGGATGAAGTCGTGGTCGGATATGACGGTGACTCGGCCGGCGAGGAAGCGTACCGAAGATCGATTCCGATGCTTCTCGGTGTTGGCCTCGGAGTGTTGCGAGCCGAGCTTGGAGCCGGCGCCGACCCGGATTCGGTGAGGTTCGATCTCGGCGACGATCACCTCCGCCGGCTGGTTCGAGAGGCTCCGGACGCCGTCGTGCTCGAAATCGACAAGATGACTGCGGAGGGTGTCGAGAGAGAGCCCCGAAAACAGGCGCAAGCGGCGAAGACGGTGGTGGAGCTTCTCGGAGCGGTGCCCGATTCGGTCTTGCGCTATAGCTACGCGCGACAAGCGGCTCTCAGGCTTGCGATTCCCGTCGAACTTCTACTGGAGCGGCTGCGGGGCCGCGGAAGCGACAAGAAGCCCCCAAAACAGGGGGATTCTGAGGGAATCGTCAGGAGTCTGGAGGAGAAAATTCTTCAACTTCTGCTTGCCGAGAACGCCGAGCTCTACAAAATCGCAGAGCTACCGCCGGAAGAGGCCTTCTTGGATCCGGTGTGCAGGAATATTTACAGTGCCTTTCGCGCTTTATATAAGGACGGGAACGAGGCCCCACCTGCTGCGCGGGAGCTCTTGGCCCGGCTGCCGGATCAGGGTCCGGCAGTTGACCGAATGGCACGGCTTTTGTTAGAAGTATCGGCCGGCTCCAACCCCAAGGAGTTTCAGGCGTCGGTGCGCCGGCTGGAGCGGCGCTGGCAGCAGCAACGGGCGCGCGAGCTGGCGGCGCAGATCAGCGAGGCGCAGCGCGCCGGAGACCAAGAAAAGCTGGAAAGCTTGTTGACAGAAAAGGCGGATGTTAGCCGCCGATTGCATGACCGCAAGGACGAGCCCGCGCGCTGAGCGTCTGCAACCCTCCCCGGAGATACCAGAATTGACTGCCCCTAAGCTCAAGTCCGCCGAAGAAAGACATCCCGCCGTCAAGCAGCTGATCGAACTCGGTCGCTCCAAGGGCTACCTCCTCTACGACGAGATCTACGATACCTTGCCCGACGAGATCCTCAACATGGCGGAGGAACTCGACGCGACCTACCGGAGGTTTGAAGAACTGGGCATCGAGATCATCGATCGCCCGGAGCGCTACCAGAACCGGCGCGACACCGAGGCCCACACCGGTGATTTCGAAAAGGCCGAAGCGGCGGAATCAGCGCCCTTCCAACTCCACGAGCAGGAGAAGACCAATGATCCGGTCCGCATGTACTTGCGGGAAATGGGCACGGTCCCGCTTCTCGACCGGGAAGGTGAAGTCGAGATTGCTCAGCGGATCGAGAGGGGCGAATGGCTGATCTACGAGGCGCTGTCTGAGAACGCTGTGGTGCTCAAAGAGCTGCTGCGGCTCAACGAAGTGGCGCATCACAATCCCAGCGTAGTCAAGAACTTGATCGCCGACCCGAATGCCGAGCTGGACGGGCGCGCCAACCAGCGCATCAAAGCCGCACTTCGGGTATTCGACCAGATCGCCAAGCTGGACAGGAAGGTCCAGTCCCTGACCAAGCGCCAGAAGCGCTACAAGAAGGGCGGTGATCGTCACCAGGAAATGGATCGCGAAATCGACCGCATGGTGGCGAAAATCGCGAAGCGAATTCGGTCGGTCGAGTTCTCCTTGCAGACCCAGAACCGGCTCGTAGACTTTTTGAAGAATCTCGATCGCCAGTTCTCGCGCTTCGAACAGGACATTCGCCGGGCAAAGATGGCGCTCGACAAGGAGTCCAAGAAGGAACTGCGCTCTTTGCATCGCCGGCGTATCGAGAAGTACCGGCGCAAGGTCAAGGATCTGGAAGGGAGCTATGGCACCACCCATGCTCAGGTCGCGGCGACCATCAAAAAGATTCGCCTGGGCGAGGCGACCTGCGACCGCGCCAAGGACGAACTCATCGTGGCCAACCTTCGCCTGGTGGTTTCGATTGCCAAGAAGTACACCAACCGCGGGCTGCAGTTCCTGGATTTGATTCAGGAAGGAAACATCGGCCTGATGAAGGCGGTCGAGAAATTCGAGTACCGTCGCGGCTACAAGTTTTCGACCTATGCCACTTGGTGGATCAGGCAAGCCATTACCCGGGCGATCGCCGATCAGGCGCGGACGATTCGAATTCCGGTACACATGATCGAGACCATCAACAAACTCACACGTACCAGCCGGTCGTTGGTCCAGGAGCTGGGTCGGGAGCCGACCGCCGCGGAGGTCGGCGATCGCATGGATCTGTCGCCCTCGAAGGTCCGCAAGATCATGAAGATTGCTCAAGAGCCGATCTCTCTCGAGACTCCGATCGGAGAGGAAGAGGATTCCCACCTCGGCGACTTCATCGAGGACGGCTCGGCGATCTCTCCGGTGGAATCGGTTATCTCCAACAACCTAACCGACCAGACCTCGTCGGTTCTGCAGAGCTTGACTCCGCGCGAGGAATTGGTTCTGCGGATGCGCTTCGGTGTCGGCGAGGGAACCGAGCACACTCTCGAAGAGGTCGGAAAGTCCTTCAACGTGACCCGGGAACGGATTCGCCAGATCGAGTCCAAGGCGCTCAGAAAACTGCGACATCCGAGCCGGTCGGCACAGCTCAAGCCCTTCTTGGACGATTCAATCTGGCCGAAAGGCACATAGCCCCGGTTCTAGTGTCGTATCCCGCAAATAGCTTGCTCAGATTTCGGTCGCTTTCGCCCGCTTGCGGCGTTGCCCCTCGTCGACAGATTCCCAATATGCCTGCCTCGGTGCGCCTTGCCAGCGAACGAAATGACCTCGAACTCTAAGCAAGCTATTTGCGGGACACGACACTCGTTTGACAAAGAAAAAGGCGGGACCTAAGATCTTCGCCGCCCAAAGAGCCGTTTTCCTGGGTAGC
>JADFQD010000046.1 GCA_022561975.1 Acidobacteriota bacterium | reverse complement strand
GTCCCCTCCCGACCGGTTTTCGAAGCCTCTTCTGGTTCTGGTGTCCCCTCCCGACGGCAAGGTGGTCTCTCACATCGTGCAGCCGTCGGCGCTGGTTCCCCTGGCTTCCTTTGCTCCCCCGGCTCCGAGAACCGCTTCGGCAATGCCGATGGCGTTGAGAGCGCCACCGGTCGTGAGGTTGTCCATCACGGCTCGAAGCCAGAACCTGCCCGGCGCGCTCGAGGGTTCGATCGTGCCCAGATGCAGCGAACTCGAACCCGCCGCGTCGATCGGGCTCAGAGTCTCGGGATGCTTACTGAACTCGATGATCGACGAGGTGTCGAGCGCCTTCCGGACCGCTGCTTTGTCGATGGACGATGACAACCCGACATGGACGCCGACAAGCAGGCTGTGAAAGACGCCCCCGACCGATGCTTGCACGGCGACTCGAAACGGGTCTCTGCCGAGAACTTCGTGAACAGCTCGTGCGATTCGCTCGCCCGAGTAGGAACTGGGTACGATATTGAAGGCCAGCTGGTGACCGAAGATCGATGACTCCGGCCGGGGCTCGAATGCCAGAATCGACCGGGTCTGTGCCAACAGTTCGTCGACTCCTTCCTGACCCCTGATCGAACTCGGCAGAACAACGGAGGCCTCGCACGATTGGAGGCCAAGTGCGAAGAGTGGCTCGAGCAGATGGGCGAGGGCGACGACCGCCGGGTGAGCGCTCGACAAGGTCACCGGCCGGCCGGCGCTCGCCGCATCCTCCGAGTTGACGCCCGCCACGAGTGCCGGGTATTCGTCGGGCAGCTGATCACCGGATACCACAATCGTGCGGGCTCTCTCCGGCAGGCCGGTCGGGATGTCTACGGCCTCTCCGGGCTCGGTGCAGTAAAACAGAAGATCGACGTCGCTCAGGTTCTCTTCGGTCCCCGGCAGGATCAGGGTGGCCTCGTCTCCGATCTCGCTCACTGTGCTCGAATCGGATTGCGGTCCGAGCAGCCGGAGATCGTCCCACAGGTCGCGGCGGCCGGCAAGGGTGCCTTTGAGTTCCCGACCGAGCAGGCTTTCGGCGCCCCAGATTGCCAGCCGGGTCATGAGCCTGAGCCCGCCCCACCGGGCATCATCGCCATCGGGGTGTGGCCTTCGACGACAGTATCTCCCTTGCCGACTAGTACCTCGTAGGACTCGGGGACATAGAAATCCACACGTGAGCCGAACTTGATCACTCCAATGAGATCGCCCCGTTGAACCTGCTGGCCGGTTTCGAGATAACTCACGACGCGGCGCGCAAGGAGCCCCGCGATCTGCTTGATTCCGATTCGGTCTCCGTTTGTGGTCTCGACGACTACAAAGTGGCTCTCGTTGACCTCACCGGCCTCGGGACGGAACGCCGCGACCTTCCGGCCTGGGGTGAATTTGCTTTCCACAACCCTTCCGTCTGCGGGCGCGCGCTGTACGTGGATATTGAAGACCGACAGGAAGGTCGTGATGCGCCGGGTGCGGTCCGGTCCCAGGAGTGGTTCCTGGACCAGCCTGATTTCGGTCACTGTTCCATTGGCCGGCGCGAGCAGGGTCTGGGCGGAGCCCGAGAAGCTGCGGCTGGGTACGCGAAAAAACGCCAGGACCAGGACCGCCAGCAGCCCCAGAGCCAGAGACGACTTCGGCCACTGAAGCAGCAATGCCGCCACGGCGAGAACCGCCACCGGCAGCACGAACACCCAGGCTTCGCGAGCGAATGTCATGGCCCAATGATCGAATGGAGTGGCGAATGGATGATCGAATGGACGATCGAATGATGGGTCGAATGATCGTCGGATGGGCTCGACGAGTCAGAAGCGGCGGCTGGGTCCGGGGACAGGCTCCAGCGGGCTCCGGCGGTCTCCGAAGGCAAGAAGGGGAGCCGTGAAGGCCCTCCTGGGCGGACGGCCCCTGCTAGGCCGGCACCTGCTCTTGGCGGTACATCCGTGCGATCTCTTCCATGCGGTCTTTCAATCCCAGTTTGTGGAGTTTGATCTGCTTGGCCTCGGTCTCGTCCTCGGGCGAGAGGAACGACTTCTCTTTGATCACGTTCAGCCGCTGTTTGTGGTTCTGGTGCTCCTCGAACAAGCGGCGAAATTCCTCGTCGGTTTCGAGAAGCTCCTTCTTCAGGTCATCATCAAGGTTCGGCAAAGCGCGTCGACCTCCTTTCGATCCTCGTGGGACCGTGCAGTGGTATTGAGATACGAGAGATACGGAGTGTGGAGTGAATCCACGGAGCGTGTGCAGCTGTCCCGATTCGCACTCACAGCGCGCGGCGTGCCCAATCCGGATTGGAATTCTTGGGAGGGGATGCCTTCATCGTCGGGTCGGGTGAGAGCGTAACATCTCGTTGCAAAGTGGGCAAGCAAGTCGCCAACTGGTGTCGTAACTCCATGAAAATGTCCCCATTGGGACGGTTCGGAAGCTACAAGCGACGTGGCACGCGAAAGCGAAGGAAGCGCCCGGGTATCGTTTCTACTCGCTGCACGACAAGATATACCGCGCGGATGTCCTGGCCCATGCCTACCGAGTGAGCCGTCGCAATGGCGGCACAGCGGGGGTGGACGGGGAGAGCTTCGAGGAGATCGAATCGTCGGGGGTGGAGGCGTGGCTGGGCGCCCTGGCGGAGGATCTGAGAAAGAAGACGTATCGGCCCGAGGCGGTGCTTCGGGTGTGGATCGAGAAGGCGAACGGCGGACGAGGTCAGGCTAGAATCGCGACATGGAACTGGCGGCTCGCGGGGCCTATGTCATGAGCTTCGATAGCCGGCTGATCTGCTGGCGATCGCGAGGAGAGATCTGATGGCGCCGATTTCGTTTCAGGACCAGATGGTGGACAACAACTGCTTCGGCTGCGGCCCGAACAACGCGCAGGGCCTACGGATCAAGAGTTCGTGGGACGGGGACGAGTCAATCTGCACCTTTCATCCCCGGCCCGAGCACTCAGCCGGCCCTTCGCATGTCATGAACGGTGGCATTACGGCGACCCTGATCGATTGTCACTCCGTATGTACGGCCACGGCTCACGCCTACCGCTGCGAAGGGCGCGAGATGGACTCGCTTCCGGCGATTTGGTACGTAACCGGGTCGCTGGAGGTCCAGTATCTGGCGCCGGTGCCGATCGACCAACCGGTGGATTTGCGAGCCCGGGTCGTCGAATTCGAGGGAAAGAAGACTCGTCTCGAATGCAGCTTGTCGTCGGGCGGGAGAGAGTGTGCCCGAGGCAAGGTTGTGGCGATCCAGGTCCCTGCCGGCTGGCGAGAAGACTCGGGCCGCCAGGACGAGCACGTCGAGGACTAGCAGCTCGTGGTAGAAGTCGAGATGGTCGCGCGACAAGGTCTTAGGGCACGCATGCAAGGCGCGAGGAGGAGTCGATGCTGGGACATCGTCGACGACGAGCAACGAAGCAGGCGTGCCCTAACCCCTTGTCGCCCTTCGGGTTGCGGCGCTATTGGGCCATCTGCGGCGTTGCCGCTCCTCAACGATGCTCCGGCATCGCCTGCGTCGCGGCGCCTTGCATCTGGCCCAATAGCGTCGCAACGCGGCCGTCTCGACTTCTACCACGGGCTGCTAGGCTTGAACTATGTCGATCTTCACTAATGCATCCGGCGCCGCGGTCGATCAGGCTAGCGCATACATCGATGCCGTCTTGGCGCTGGTCGGTGATCGGGAGCCGATGGAGGTTCTGGAGGAGCTGCCGGTGGCTCTCGCGGAGATCACCCGCGACATGACCGGGGACCAACTGCGGGTCCCCGAGGCGCCAGGCAAGTGGTCGGCCGCAGTGCTTCTAGCGCACCTCGCCGATTCCGAGCTGGTCTGGGCCCTCCGTTTGCGCATGGTGCTGGCCGAGGCCGATCCGGTTCTCACCGGCTATGACCAGGATCGCTGGGTGGAACACCTCGGCTACCGAGACCGAGATCCCACAGTGGCACTCGAGGAGATCGAGTTTCTGCGCCGAGGAAACTTGCGGCTGCTGAGGAGTCTGAGTACCGAACAGCTCGAACGTTCGGGTCGCCACAGTGAGCGGGGGAGAGAGACCGTTGGGCACATGGTTCGGCTTTACGCCGGTCATGATCTGGTCCACCGAAAGCAGCTAGAGCGGATTCGTTCGAGTACGCAAGCATGAGTTCAGGCGCAGCGCTCGAACAGGCTGTCGAAGCATGGAGTCGGCGTCCGAGGACCGGCCCGTTCGAGTTCGGGTCGCCGGGATTTTGCTTCTCGCCCTTGGAATTTTTCTCGTGACCGTTGTGGTTGCAGGGCCGTGAAAGTGAGACCGTGTAGTGGTCTACGTCGCTGGGGCCAGCGGAGCTAGTGAAGGAGGAGACGTGATGCATCAGAGGCAAGTGGAGCAGATGGAAACCCTCGAGAAACTGCGCTCGGAACTCCTGGGCCGGCTGTCGGATTCGAATTCAGAGACTCTCAACCGCGAACCGGCGGCAGGTGGCTGGTCGGCGGTGCAGGTTCTAGCGCATGTCATCCAGGCCGAGCGACTCTCGCTCGAATACTTACGCAAGAAGACCCAGAGGCCCGAGCTGATACCCAGCAGTGGCGTAATCGCTGCCCTCAAGAGCCGGGCGCTCGGGCTGTTTCTCCGGCTGCCGTTCAAGGTTTCGGCGCCGGCGCGGACGGCAGAGGTGCCCGAAAGCGCCGAACTGCAAGATCTCGAGCGGGACTGGGCCGAAGTGCGATCGGCTTGGCGAGACTTCCTCGAAGACTTCCCGCCCAAACTCGCAGGCAAGGCGGTCTACAAGCATCCGGTGGCAGGGCGGCTCAATCTAGAGCAGACGCTCAGGTTCCTGATCGATCATCTTCGCCGCCATACCAGGCAGATCGAGCGAGCCTTGGTGGAGGGCTTGGCCCCATGAGGCAAACCCAAAACCAATCGCTCGCGACCGATCCCGTGTGCGGGATGAGGGTTGATCCCGGAACCGCGAAGCATGTTGCCACCGCTCACGGCATGGCAATTGCCTTTTGTTCGGCAGGTTGCAAGGCGACCTTCGAGCAGGATCCCGAGAAGTACCTGGAGGGGGCCGGGGAGGCGCCGGTGCTGGGGTCTTCGCCGGCGTTGTCGGGAGCCGCGGGAGGTGCGGTAGCCTCGGGAGCAGGGGTCGCCCCGTTAGCGGACAACGCGGTCTACACCTGTCCGATGCACCCCGAGGTCGAGCAGGTGGGGCCGGGCACCTGCCCGAAGTGCGGCATGGCGTTGGAGCCCAAGGTGGTGGCGGCCGGGGGCGACGAGAACCCGGAGTTGGCGGACATGCTGCGGCGTTTTTGGATCGGCGCGGCCTTGACCGTGCCGGTCTTCCTGCTCGCGATGTCGGAAATGGTGCCCGGGCTCGACCTGCAAGAGCGCTTGCCCGAAGCCTGGAGTCGGGGCCTGGTATGGCTCCAGTTCTTGCTGGCGACGCCGGTTGTCCTGTGGTGTGGATGGCCGTTCTTCGAGCGCGGGTGGGCCTCCCTCAGAAGCCGCAACTTGAACATGTTCACCCTGATCGCGATGGGCACGGGAGCGGCCTACGGCTACAGTCTCCTGGCCCTGTTTGCTCCGGGGATGTTCCCCGAGTCCCTGCGCACGGCCGGTGGCGGCGTTCCGATCTACTTCGAGGCCGCGGCCGTGATCACGGTGCTGGTCCTGCTCGGACAGGTGCTGGAACTCAAGGCCAGGAGCCGCACCTCGATGGCCTTGAAGGAACTCCTGCAGCTCGCGCCACCACTCGCCCTCCGGATCGAACCGGACGGCAGCGAACACGAGGTCGATTTGGCGCAGGTCGAAGTCGGGGACCGGCTCAGGGTCCGGCCCGGCGAGAAGATTCCGGTGGACGGAGTTATCGCCGAGGGTAGGAGCTACATTGACGAGTCGATGGTCACCGGGGAGTCGGTTCCGGTCTCTAGGGAGGTCGGGGAACAAGTGATCGGGGGCACCGTCAACGGCAACGGCGGCTTGGTTTTGATTGCGGAAAGAGTCGGTTCCGAGACCCTGCTGGCGCGCATCGTACAAATGGTGGCCGACGCGCAGCGTAGCCGGGCACCCATTCAACGGCTGGCGGATCGAGTTGCGTCGTACTTCGTGCCGGTCGTGATGCTGGTGGCGGCCGTCACTTTCGCGATCTGGTACGTCTGGGGCCCGGAGCCGACCTTTGTTATCGCTTTGGTCAATGCCGTCGCCGTGCTGATTATCGCCTGTCCTTGCGCCCTGGGGCTCGCCACGCCGATGTCGATCATGGTCGGAACCGGCCGTGGCGCCCGATCCGGCGTGCTGATGCGCGATGCCGAGGCTCTCGAGACCCTGGGCAAGACCGAGATTCTAGTCGTTGACAAGACCGGAACGCTCACCGAAGGTCGTCCGAGGCTCGAGACAATCGTGCCGCTCGAGGGCAGGAGCGAGGAGGATGTGCTCGCACTGGCTGCGGGCCTGGAGCGGGGCAGCGAGCATCCTCTGGGGCGAGCGATCATGGACGCTGCCAGTCAGCGCGGCATCCGTGCCGACGATATCGAGGACTTCCAATCTACGCCGGGCAGTGGAGTCACCGGGCGCCTGGGCCATAGCCGGGTGGCGGTGGGCAACGAGCAACACCTCGCCGGCCTTGGAGTGGCGATCGACCAAGTCCGCGATGAGATCGACGCTCTACGAGCGGACGGAGCGACCGTGGTATTTGTGGCCGACGGTGGCGATCTGATTGGGGTCCTGGCCGTGTCCGATCCGGTGAAGGAAGCCGCCGCCGAACTCGTTGCGGAGTTGCAACGCAGGGGTATCGAGGTGGTGATGCTGACCGGTGACAATCGCAAGACCGCCGCCGCGGTGGCGAGGCGGCTGGGAATCGACCGGGTGGAAGCGGAGAAGCGGCCGGAGGACAAGCTCGAAATCGTCAAGGCTCTGCAAGCGGGTGGTCGAGTCGTGGCCATGGCGGGCGACGGCGTCAACGATGCACCGGCCCTGGCACAGGCCGACGTGGGCATCGCGATGGGTACGGGCACCGATGTCGCGATCGAGAGTGCGGGGGTTACCCTGGTCAAGGGTGATCTGCGTGGCGTCTTGCGGGCGCTGCGGTTGAGCCGCGCCACCATGGGCAATATTCGGCAGAATCTCTTTTTCGCTTTCCTCTACAACGCCCTGAGCGTGCCGATCGCCGCGGGCGTCCTGTATCCCTTTTTCGGCTGGCTGCTGTCGCCCATGCTGGCCAGTGCAGCCATGAGCCTGAGTTCGGTTTCGGTGATCGCCAACGCTCTTCGCCTCCGGCGTCTCGAACTCTAGCCCTCCGATCGCTCCGGTCCGGGTGGTACGATCCGCCGGACCGGGAGGGCCTCATGAACAGACTGCGAACGCTTACGGAACAGGGCCAGGCGATCTGGCTCGACTACATACGGCGCGATCTTCTCGAGAACGGCCGGCTCGCCCGATTGATCTCGGAGGATGGCTTGACCGGCGTGACCTCGAATCCGGCGATCTTCGAGAAAGCTATTGGAGATAGCGATCTCTACGACGGCGACATCCGCGCGGCGCTCGAGGAAGACCCGGAGATCTCCACCCAACAGCTCTACGAAAAGCTCGCGATTCGCGATATTCAAATGGCGGCGGATCTCCTTGCTCCGGTGTACGAGGCAACCGACGGCGCGGACGGCTTCGTCAGTTTGGAAGTTTCGCCGCACTTGGCTCACGATACCGAGGGTACGTTGCTCGAAGCGAGGCACTTGTGGCGAACCGTCGATCGGCCGAATCTGATGATCAAAGTTCCCGCGACTCGCGAGGGTATCCCGGCGGTCGAGTCGCTCCTAGCCGAAGGAGTTCACGTCAACATCACCCTGATGTTTTCCCTGGCCCACTACGAGGCGGTCGCGCAGGCCTACCTCCGTGGTGTCGAGCGTGCCTCGAAGCCGCAACGCTCGGCGTCCGTAGCCTCTTTCTTCGTCAGTCGGGTGGACACTCTGATCGACAGGCGACTGGCTGAATCCGCAGCAGCGCAAGCCCACGAGTTGGCGGGCCGAATTGCCATCGCCAACTCGAAGATGGCCTACGCGCGCTACCGTGAGATCTTTCACGGCTCCGCCTTCGCCCGACTCAAGGCTGAGGGCGCCCGCCCGCAGCGCGTGCTCTGGGCGAGCACCTCGACCAAGAATCCGGACTACTCGGACGTGCTCTACGTCGAAGAACTGATCGGCGCGGAGACGGTGAACACGATCCCTCCCAAGACGCTCGACGACTTTCGAGATCGCGGCGAGGTTGCGCCGACTCTGACCGCTGGGCTGGATCGGGCGCAGGCCGATCTGTCGGCCTTGGCGGCGATCGGTATCGACCTGGATGCCGCCACCGACAGGTTGCAGCGTGAGGGCCTGGAGAAGTTCGGTGTGCCCTTTGATCGACTCCTGGCGGCGCTTGATCGCAAGAGAGTCGACTTGGCCGCGGCGCCGCTCGGTGCGGCGGCAGCGGGACGCACAAAATGACGCAACAGCAGCTCCCCCTGATGGAGCTCGATCTTGGCGGGGTCGGGGGCGAGGTTGGGGGCGACGCGGGCACCGGCGAGAGCGGGGCATCCGGAGGAGACGCCGGCGAGCGCGTCAAGGAGCGTTTGGCGAGATGGGAGGCCGAGAGTGTTCTGGAGCGGCTCAGAGACCAGGACCCGACGTTGTGGACCGGCGAGGAGTCCGAGATCGCCTCGCGCCTGGGTTGGCTCGATCTTCCCCGGGGCGCTTGGTTGGGAGGTCTGGATGCCATCGTCTCCGGCGCCGCCGCCGCCCAGGGGCTAGGGATCGATCACACCATTCTGATCGGCATGGGTGGTTCGAGCCTCGCGCCACTGGTGCTCGAGCGCGTGTTCAAACCCCAGCGCCGCAAGCTGCTGGTGATGGATACAACCCACCCGGATTCGGTCCGCCGGCTGGTCGATACGTTCCCCGCGAAGGGCTTTCAGTTCGTGGTTTCGAGTAAATCTGGAACCACGCTCGAGACGCGGGTCATGACCGAGGTGCTGTTTCATGCCGCCGAGCGCTGGGTCGCGCACCCTGGGTCGCATTTCCTGGCGATCACCGACGAGGGCAGCATGCTGGAAGACCTGGCCGAGGCGAAGGACTTCAAGAGCGTGTTCACCGCGCCCTCCGACGTCGGCGGTCGCTTCAGTGCGCTGTCGGTGTTCGGACTCTTGCCTGCCGCCATGATCGGGATCGATCCGGAGCGCCTCTTGCTCCGTGCGGCAGCCATGGAAGACAACTGCCTGAGGGGTCCGGCGAGTGTGGGGCTCGAGTTGGGCGCAGCCCTGGGTGAACTGGCGCTCCTGGGGCGCGACAAACTGACCTTCCTGACCTCGCCGAGTGTGGCCGCGTTGCCGCTCTGGCTCGAACAGCTGGTGGCGGAGAGCCTCGGCAAAGATGGTAAGGGCATCGTCCCGATCAGCGGCGAGCCCCAGGGCAACGTCGAGAGCTACGGCCGAGATCGGGTGTTTGTCGGTATCGCGATGGAGGGTGAGGAAGGGCCGCTTGGGCAGTTCTTGGCGAGACTTTCCCAGGCCGGGCATCCGACGATACGGATCGTGATGCGCGATCGCTACGACCTGGGAGCGGAGTTCTTTCGCTGGGAAGTCGCGGTCGCTGCCGCCGCGATGATCCTCGAGGTCAACCCGTTCGATCAGCCGGACGTCGAGGCGGCCAAGACCGAGGCTCGTCGGCTTCTGGATGGCAAAAAAGTCCGGGGCACTCTTCCAGAGGTGATTTCCGTCGGTCAGCGTGAGCGTTTGGCTAAGGCTCTCAAGTCTTGGCTGGCTTCAGGGACCGCCGGCGACTACTTCTCGATTCTGGCCTATCTGCCACCGTCTTTGGAGACCGACCGCGAACTTGTCGAGCTACAGCGCCGCGTGCGGGATTCGACCGGCATCGCCACCACGGCAGGCTATGGTCCTCGCTACTTGCACTCGACCGGCCAGCTCCACAAGGGCGGGCCGAATTCCGGCGTCTTCCTTCAGATCGTCCCCTCGCTGAAGACCGACTTTCTGGTGCCGGGCGGGGGATTGTCTCTGGGGGGCGTGATCACGGCTCAGGCCGATGGCGACGCAGTGGCGCTGATCGCCGCCGGGCGCAGGATCTTGCGTGTCGACATAGAAGATAGCAGCCGAAAAGGCCTCTGGCTTCTGCGCCAGTTGCTGCCAGCCGGCAGATGACTGAGCGGCCGGAGGTCGTCATCTCAGGGGACGAGGAGTTCGCGGCTCGGGGAGCCGCCGAGATCGTGGCGCGGTTGCGGGAGGCGTTGGAGTTGATCGCAGCCGCACGCGTGACGCTGATTCTGGCTGCCGGCGAGAGCAAGGCGGACATTGTCCATCGTGCGCTGACCAAGAAAGACCGCTCATTGCCGGTAACTTTGATCGAGCCCCGCTCGGGTGCGGTGTGCTGGGTGCTGAATTCCGAGGCGGCCAGCCGATTGCCTGACGAGGTGATCTGTAGCGGTCGAACTCCGTGTCGACCGTCTTGCTGCGGCTGGACCGAACGGTCGAGACGGAGCTCGACCGCTACAAACCGATGGCCCGAACGGTCGAGACGGAGTTCGACCGCTACAAACCGATGGTCCGAACGGTCGAGACGGGGGGGAATCTGTGGCGGTCAGCCTGGTAGAGCACCAAGGTTTTCTAGTGGACCCAGTTCCCTTTGTTTTTGTCGTCTGGGACGATCCGCATGCCGCGCTTCTGTTTCACCCGTCCCAACTGGAAGCGAAACCACGCGGCCTGGGCGCGCAGCCAAAGTTCGCGCAGAGCGCCGCTGAAAAGCCCGATGCCCGTTCCGCGTCCAAAATAGGCAACGGTCAGGCCGACGCCGGTACAGATGCCGACCAACCCCGGAAAGTCCTTGGTTCCGAGGAAGCCGAGAAAGGCAAAGAGGATCTCGAGAAGCAGGAACCACTTTGCCTGCACCGGTAGGACGAAGAACAAGAGGATGGTGGCGTTTTGGTTGAGGACCGCGAAAAGAGCGATCAACAGAACCAAGAGCATGCGTTGCCCCTGCATCAGGACGAAGGCCTGCTGCCAGGGACGAGAATCGGTTACCAGAGAGGCGATAAGGTCGACCGCAAGGGCCGCCACCGCTGCCGACAGCGACAGCAGGATCAGCAGGCGCCAGAACTTTCGGCGGCCGAGTTGATAGAAGACCGTGCGGGCGAACAGGAACAGGATCAGCAGCTCGAGAATGAACCAGATGCCCGGGGCCCCGGTGCCCACGAAGGGGTAGGTCACGAGTTGCCACAGAAAACCACTTTGCCAGGCAGCGGGACTGAGGCGGAGCATGCGGTATAGCGGGGCGCTGACCGCGAAGAAACTCATCGAAAAGGTGGCGAAAACAATACCCAGGAGAATCAATACGTCTCGCGGTACGGGCCCGCTGAGTCCGAAACCGAAGCCACCACTCCTACCCGTCGGGATGTTGCGCATGAGTGGGATACTACCGGGGGAAGCGCCTTCCGGGGCAGCACGAGGAATTTCCCGCACGCCTTCCTGCTTGTAGGAGGCAGGGGAAGCGTTCCGCGCGGTGATAACGAACCGAGTCGGTAGCGCTCACTCTTGAAAGGTTCTAATGTCCGACACCCTCACTCTTCCGGTCTTGCCGTTGCGAGATACGGTTATGTTCCCAGGCGTACAGGCTCCGATTCGGGTCGGACGGCCGGAGACGCTGCGCGCCGTTCAGGCAGCGATTGACCACGGAGAAAGGCTGGTTTTTGCCGTCGCTCAGCGTGAGAACGTCGAACAGGCGACTGCCGAGAACCTGTTCACCATCGGTACCATCGCTCGCATCGGTCACATGCAGAAAGGACGGGGCGTCGTGCAGCTTCTGCTGGAGGGCCGGAGCCGGGGCATCGCGTTTCGTATCAGCAGCAAGGATGGCCATCTCGAAGCGGTCGTCCGCAAGGCCGACGACATGCCGCCGGCCGACCCGAAGGATCCGGTATTCCAGGGCCTGCTGAGGGAATTGCGAGATCGGGCTCTGGAACTCGGTCAGCGCGTCGGCTTTCCGGAGGAGATGGTGTCGCAGGTTCTCGCCGAGGTGGAGGGGCCGGGGCGGTTGGCCGACCTGGTAGCGAGTTACCTGGATATCGCCCATCAGGAACAGCAAGCACTGCTCGAAACGCTGTCGGTGGAGGAGAGGCTGCGCCGGGTTCTGGTTCACGTCCAGCGGCAAATCAGCGTCCACGAGGCTCAGGAGGACATTCAGTCGAAGGTTCAGCAGGAGTTGGGAGACCGTCAGCGGGAAATGGTACTTCGGGAACAGCTCAAGGCGATCCGCAAAGAGCTGGGAGAGACCGACGAAGGCGAGGAACTCGACGAACTTCGCGAACAGCTCGAGGAACTCGATCTGCCGCAGGAGGCGCGCAAGGAGATCGATCGCGAACTCGGCCGGCTCGGCCGGATGAATCGTGAGTCCATGGAGTACCAGGTGGTGCGAAACTACCTCGAGACCATTTCGGAACTCCCCTGGAATCACCGCACAAAAGAGCACCTCGAGCTGCCCCAAGCGGCCGAGGTTCTCGACCAGGACCACTACGGGCTTCGCGACGTGAAAGATCGAATTCTCGAGTACCTGGCGGTTCACAAGCTGCGCCAGAAGGCCGCCGAGGAGGCCGAGAGCAAAGCCGCGATCGAAGCCGAAGCCAAAGCCCAAGTCCAAGCTGACGGTGATGGTGACGTTGATGATGGCTCCGGTGCCGATGAGTCCGACAGCTCCGCAACGTCTGAGCCCACAGGCGCCGGCGCAGGCGCACAGGAAGAGCGCGTGCCCCACGGCCCGATTCTGCTATTCGTGGGACCTCCCGGAGTCGGCAAGACCTCGATAGCCAAGTCGATCGCTCGCGCGATGGGGCGAGAGTACGTCAGGGTATCTCTGGGTGGTGCTCGAGACGAGGCCGACATTCGAGGCCATCGCCGAACCTATGTCGGTGCGATGCCCGGTCGAATCATCAAGGGCATGAAACAGGCCGGTTCCAAGAACCCGGTGTTTCTTCTGGACGAGGTCGACAAGGTCGGAGCGTCCTATCAGGGTGATCCAGCGGCGGCGCTGCTCGAAGTGCTCGACCCGGCCCAGAACGACAGTTTCGTGGATCACTACCTGGGCGTGCCGTTCGATCTCTCCGAAGTGCTCTTCATTGCCACCGCCAACTTCATCGAGAACATCCCCGGTCCGTTGCGCGATCGCATGGAAGTCGTGGACTTCACGGGTTACACCGAGAATGAGAAGCTGGAGATTGCCCGGCGCTACCTGGTGCCGCGGCAGATGCGCGAGATGGCGGTCGATTCAGGCGCCCTCGAAATCACGGACGAAGCCATCGCGGCGGTGATCACGCTCTACACCCGCGAGGCCGGTGTGCGCCAGCTGGAGCGCGAGATCGGCAAACTGTGCCGGAAGGTCGCCCGCAAGATCGCGTCAGGAGAGGAGGGGATCTCGAAACTCACCGCCGCTGACGTGCGCACCTTGCTGGGCCGGTCGAAGGTGCACCCAGAGGTTGCGCTGCTCGAGCAGCAGGTTGGGGTCGCCACCGGGATGTTCTATACACCCGCAGGAGGAGACATTCTGTTTGTCGAGGTAACCACCATGCCGGGCAAGGGAGAGTTGCTGCTGACCGGCCAGCTGGGCGATGTGATGAAAGAGTCGGCGCGTGCCGCGTGGAGCTACGCCAAGTCCAGAGCCGCCGAATTCGGAATCGAGCCCAAGGAGTTCGAGCAGGACGTGCATGTGCATGTGCCGGCCGGTGCCATACCGAAGGACGGTCCATCGGCCGGCGTGACGATGGCGACGGCTCTGATTTCGGCGATGTCCGGAGTCCCGGTGCGTCACGACTTGGCGATGACCGGCGAGATCACGCTTTCCGGCCGTGTGCTTGCGATCGGTGGCATCAAAGAGAAGGTGTTGGGCGCGGTTCGGTCCGGAATTCGCGAGATCATCCTGCCCAAGGAGAACGAGGCGGATCTTGAGGACATCCCGGCCGAGGTCCGAGAAAGCTTGAAGATTCACGCCTTGGAGCGGTTGGACGACGTGCTTGACGTGGCTCTGCCCGGCCTGCGGCCGAGGCCTGCTCAGGGCTTACCGGAGAAACTCATCACCACGCCCGTGGCCTCGCCACGAGAGCTGACCGAAACGGTCAGCTCCTGACCCACCGGGCCCTTGCAGGTCAAAATGACCGAGGTGACTCCCGCGGCTTCATAGCTGGCGCGCTCGACTTTGAAACCGCGGTTTTCGAGATCCTGGGTCATTGCCGCGGCGACATCTGCGATCGGATCGGGCGTGCTGAACATAGCGGTCCCGCTCACCTTGCCGGCGGTATTCATGAGCAACGGGCTGGACAGTTCGGCGTTCTTGTAGACCGGAAGCCAAGCGGGGAGTTCATCCGCGCCCTTCCCGACTCCACCGATCGAGAACTCGGAGACGCCGCCTTTTTCGTCGGTTAGCGTTGCCCGGAAGGTGCCATTCTCGTTCTGACCGAAGTCGAAGTTCATGGTTTCCCCGTCACTGGTCTCGACGTTGAATTTGCCTTGCATCACATCGTCGAGATCGAGCTTGAGGGTCTTGTCCTGTTGCTTGTCGTAGATGGTGAGCGTTCCGGCCTCCTCGTCTTTCTCGACGAGTTCGAGGTTCGGATTGAACCGAACGACCATCTCCGCGGCGGCCATGGTGGGGTTGTCGCCGGCTTCGTCGATGAAATTCTTGGCTTTGTTGGCGAGGATGGCGGTACAGGCGAAAGCCAGGAGCCCGCCGATGACAAGGACGCCAATGCAACCGATAGCTACCCATGCAAGAACGCCAAAGCCCTTTTTCTTCTTGGCTTCTGGTGGCAGCGGAGGAGGAGGTGGCGGTGGAGAAGACATCTGCTGCGGTTCTGACATGGGCTCTCCTTCGGGGTTTTCTCGATCTATGGTCGATCGGTGGGAGGTTCAGTCCGAAGAGACGCCACGCGCTCTGTCGAGGGCCGCGGCCATCGCGTTGAAGGCGGGCTCTTCGCTTTTCTGCTGCTTGCGGAAGGAGTCGAAGTCGGCCTTGGAGCCTTCCGTTCCGCTGCCCTCGAGCCCCAGCGAGACGCGCCTTCTGCGCCTGTCGACACTGACAATCTGAACGGAGACCTCCTTGCCGGGGTGATAGACGCGCGCTGCGCTGGCATCGCGAGGTAGGGACATGTTCGATGTGGGCAGGAGACCGGTGAGTCCGGGCGCAATCTCGATGAAAGCGCCGAAGTTGGCCGTCCGTTCGACGACTCCCTTGACCACTTTGCCCTGGGGAAACAGCTTGTCGGCGTCCTTCCACGGATCCGGCTCGAGCGCTTTCATTGACAGTGAGATCCGCCGGCCGCCTTTTTCGATCGCCAGGATCTTGACCTCGACCTCTTCACCCTCTTGCAGGATCTCCCGGGGGTCATTGATCCTTCTGCGACTGATTTCGGACACGTGTAAGAGACCCTGCACACCGCCCAACTCGATAAAGGCGCCGAAATCGGTAAGCGAGGCGACGGTACCGGTCAGGACCTGTCCCTGTTCCATTTCTCCCCGCAGCTTGCCCAGAGCCTCCTTACGATCGCTCTCGAGTCGGGCTTTGCGCGACAGGACGATTCGCTTGCCGCCTTTTTCGACTCTCAAAACGCTGAAGTTAAAGGTCTCGTCCACGTAGTCCTTGGGCTTGCGAGGAGCGCCGACCTCCATCTCCGATCGTGGACAGAAGCCGGTTTTTCCGTTGACGACGACGTGAAAGCCGCCGTCGTTCCAACCGATGACTTTGCCCTCTACGCTTGGCAGCTCTGTCGGCCGGGAGTGCTGCTCGTTCTGCGCTTCGTCGCCGGTGGCCGTCGATCCGGCTTCATTGGCCTGGTCGGATCGGGGTTCACCACCGGCGGGCTTCCCGATGGCAGCGTCTTCGGCGTCGGCTATTGCAACCGGGGTTTCCGATGGAGGCGATACTTCACTCATACTTGTAGAGTCGAACAGGAAGGCAAAAACAGGGTTGGGGTTTCCGGTCGGGAAAGGGATTATATGCCCTTGCCGGATCTTGATTCAAGGTTCCGGGACGGGCGACCGGCAAAGCGGGGCCGGTCGTGCGGCTGGTGGGGCGGCGGGTCAGGCGGTCGCGCGCGCCTCGGTCTCGGGATGGATTTCGTCGAGTTCGACCGAAACCAGGCGCGAGACGCCTGGCTCCTGCATGGTCACACCGTACAGCCGCGTACTCGCCTCCATGGTGATCTTGTTGTGAGTGATGACCACGAATTGGGTATCCGACGACGTCTTCTTGAGCATTTGGACGAAGCGCAGCGTGTTGATGTCGTCGAGCGGCGCATCGACCTCGTCCAGAATGCAAAAGGGCGACGGCTTGGTTCGAAATAGGGCGAAGAGAAGCGCTATCGCGGTTAGAGCCTTTTCGCCTCCAGACATCAGCATGATGTTCTGCAATCGCTTGCCGGGGGGCCTAGCGACGATTTCCAGACCGCAGTCGAGCGGGTCGTTCTCGTCGAGGAGCCGCATTTCCGCCTGCCCGCCGCGGAACAGATCCTGAAACGCCTCCCCGAAGAAGCCGTTGACCTGGAGAAAAGTCTCCATGAATCGTTCGCTCGATGTCTGATCGATTTCCCGGATGGTGTCCTTGAGGCTCACCACCGAGTCCGCCACATCTGTTCTTTGGGCATGGAGGAATTCATGGCGCTCGTTGTGTTCGTCGAACTCTTCGGCCGCGAGCAGATTCACCGGGCCCGTGCTCTCCAGGCGGCTCTTGAGCTGCGCGAGATCCACCTCGAACTGGACGAGGCTCTCGGGCGGCGCTTGGGGTCGTTCGGGGAGCTGCTCCGACAGAGATTCCTGGTATTGGCTTGCGAGGTGCTCCCGATCCTGGCCGATCGCGGCCTCCTCCACGCGAAGGGCACCGAGGGTCTCTCGGAGGCGGTCCCTATCGCTCCGCCTTTCATCGATTTCGGCTTCGAGGGCGGTGAGCCCTTCCCGATCGACATGGAGTGCTTCCTGGCGCGCGATCACGTTCTGCTGAGCGCTCTCGCGTTGCTCGAGCGACTCCTGCAGCACGGTCTCGGCATCGGCGACTCCAGCTCGGAGCTCGGACTGCCTTTCCTCGAGGCGAGCCTCCGCCGCCCTCCATGCCTTCACGGAGCGCTCGTCTTCGCCGAGGTCTCGGCGGGTGCGCTCGATGTCGCTGCGCAGCGACTCCAGACGCTGGTCGAGCAAATTGAGACCGCCGCGGCGGCTAGCGCCAGTGGTCTTTATCAACTCGCGCTCACTTCGAGCCTTGTCGGAGTCGCGCTGCGCGTGATCGAAATCCGCCTCCAGTTCGGTGTGAAGCGTCTCGGCCCTTCCGAGGTCCGCGGCCAGCTGCTCGGTACGTTCTGCGACCAGGCCGAGGGTCTGGCCGATGTCGGCCTGCTCGGAATGCAGCGTTTCGTGCTCGAGCGAAAGCCGTCGGTGTCGACTGGTGATGTCCTCCTTGCGCGCGGCCGCGACCGCGAATTCGCGCCGTCGTTCGGTGAGGGAATCCATGAGTTCGACCCGCTGGCGGCGCCGGTTCTCGAGGGCCAACTCTTTTTCGGCGAGCTGCCCTCCGAGTTTCTCGACCTGTCTGCTCAGCTTGTCGATCCGCTCCGCTGCCTCTGCCAGATCATGCTCGCGAGTGAGAGTGCCGGGTCGAGCCTCGCGCCCCTGGGTGTGAAGGAGGCCGGACTGCGCCCAGAGCCGGTCGCGGGTAATGAAGGCCACCCCCGAATGGTTGGCGGCGAGCCGGCGGGCGTCGTCGGCCGACTCGACCAGAAAAGCCGGTGGTAGGGCAGCGGCGATTCGAGTCGGCAACCCGAGGGCCTCCCCGAGCGAAGCCCCGACCGCTGGATCCTCGATCTCGAGGACGTTGGAGATCTCGATGTCGGTCGTGACCAGTTCGGCCGTTAGCCGAGTGTCGGCCACCGCGTTCAAGACCACCGCGGCGCTGCTGGTTTCGGAAACGATGATGGCGTCGGCGAGGGTTCCCAGGTAGAGGTCTACACTGCGTTCCCAACCCTCGGGTACCTTGATCCGATCGGCAAGATAGTCGGGCGTTCCGAGGCCCGCTTTGTGAAAAGCATCGGACAGGGCGGCGCGCCGCTCGTCTTGAGCCCGGCCGAGCTCTTCCAGCACCTCCCGCGTTTGGATTAGCGATCGAAGTTCGTCACGAGACTCATCGTGAGTCTCCCGAAGCTGGTTGCGAACAGCTTCTTCTTCGCGCATCGTAGCGTCGATCTGCTCGAGTTTTGCTTCGCCTGCCCGGACGTCGTCGGCGAGTCGCCGATGGAAGGCATCGGCTTTCTCCAACAGGCTGGTCGTCTGTTGGAGATCGTGAAGTTTCTGAGCGAACTCATCGGCCAGATGACGCTCGCGAAGGTCGTTCTTCTCGTGGTCGACGTCGGCTTCGTGAAGTTGCGCTCTAAGGCCGTTGAGACGGGCGATAGAGCCGAGTAGACGGGTTCTGAGCTCCTCCAAACGCCGTTCGCTCTCAGATGCCAGTCGCTCGACTCGGTCCAAGCGGACGTCGTCCTCGCTGACCTCGTTCGCGGCGCTGCTGCGTTCCTTTTCCGACAGTCCGGCCTTTTCTTCGAGTTCGCTCAGCTGGGCACGAACCCCCTCGATGCGCCGGCTCTTCACGCGAGTCTCGGCGCGGCCGGTCTGAATGCGCTCGTCGATCTCCTCGATCCGGGCCCGCGAGCCGCGCAGGAACTCCTGCTTGCCTTCGATACGGGCGGCGAGGTCGGCTTCGAGCCGATGATGCTCGGTCAGCTCGCCGGTCATCTTTTCCTGCAGGCCTCGGCGCGCGAGCAGGTCGGCCTCCAGACGTTGAAGCTCTGTTGTCAGCTCGGTCTCGCGATCGGTCTCGGCGCGAAGGCTGTCGGAGATCGTTTGGAGGTGGGCGTACATGTCACCCCATCGGCCCAGGAGAACTGTCTGAAGAAGATCTTGGTAGGCGGCCTTGCGTTGCTTGAATCGACGAGCGGCTCCGGCTTGCCGTTTTAGAGACCGCAGGCTGCGCTCGACCTCGGCAAGGATGTCGTCGAGTCTGGCGAGATTCCCGCGCGCCTCTTCGAGCTTGACCTCGGCGAGTCGCTTGCGCTCTTTGTAGCGCGTGATCCCGGCCGCTTCTTCGAGCAATCGGCGGCGCTCCTGCGGCTTTCCCGAGAGGATCATTCCGATTTTGCCCTGCTCGATGACCGAGTAGGCGCGGATACCGAGTCCTGTGTCCATCAGCAGATCTCGGACGTCCTTGAGACGAACCGTCTTGCCGTTCAAGCTGTACTGGCTCTCGCCGGAGCGGTGCACCCTTCTGCCGATCGTCAAACGGCCGTCCTCGGCCCCTTCGAACGAGGAATCGGTGGTCAGGGTAAGGACGACTTCTGCCATGCCGAGCGGCTTGCGTGACTTGGAGCCGCCGAAGATGACGTCCTCCATCGTCTGCCCACGGAGGTTCTTGGCGCTGCGCTCGCCGAGCACCCAGCAGACCGCATCGCAGACGTTGCTCTTGCCGCAGCCATTGGGCCCGACGATCGCGGTGATGCCCCCGGAGAAGTCGAGGTGCTCTGGATCTACAAAGGATTTGAAGCCCGAAAGCTCTAATCGGTCCAGCTTGAACATAAGGAAAAAGGCGGTCCGACCCGCCGGCGAAACTCTACCAGAGCGCCTGTTTGGACCACAAGGCCTAGTGCCCTTGTTTCCGTTTGCCACGATATGTTGGGGTTGGCGGGGGCTGCTAGACCGGGGTGTGGTTTGTGAAACCGCTGCGGATCTGTAGAATTCGCCCGTTCTCATGCCTGAGCTGCAAAGAAAGAACGATCTCGCGATCGCTGTTCTCACCTTGGTGGCCGCCGCCCAGTGGCTCGCTGAGAGGCCGGTGCGAGCCGTAGATCTCTCGCCGCGCAACGCCAACTACACGATCTCGGTGTCGTTGGACCCGGAGACCAAGTTGCTCGAGGGGCGTCAGGTGGTCTTGTGGCGCAACATTCAGAACGCCGCGACCGGGGAGCTTCGCTTTCACCTCTACTGGAACGCCTGGCGCAACGATCAGAGCACCTGGCTGCGTGAAGACCGCTACCGGGGTCGAAGCGATCGCGGCGAGGAAGTGAAAGCCGGCGATTGGTCCTATTGTGAGGTCGACTCGATACACCTGCTCGACGCCGCCGGCGATCCCGGCACCGATCTCACGCCCACGATGCGGTTCGTGGCGCCGGACGATGGCAATCAGGCCGATCGCACCGTGTTCAAGGTCGATCTGCCCGAACCTGTTGCGCCGGGTGAATCGGTCGAAGTAGAACTGGTGTGGCGAGCCAAGGTGCCGCGCACGTTCGCGCGCACGGGGTTCCGGGGTGACTATTTCTTTCTCGCTCAGTGGTTCCCGAAACTCGCCGTCTTCGAGAACGGCCGTTGGAACGCCAACCAGTTCCACGCGGCGACCGAGTTCTACTCGGACTACGGGGTGTACGACGTCGAGATGACGGTTCCGGAAGGCTGGGTTCTGGGCGCGACCGGACGAGAGGTGGAGCGCCGGCAGAACCAAAACGGCACGGTGACGCACCGCTATCAACAGGACGATGTCCACGCCTTCACCTGGACCACGAGTCCCGACTATGTGGAATTCGAGGACCGCTTCGAGGAGCCCGGCTTGCCGGGAGTCGAGTTGCGGCTGCTGATGCAGCCTGAGCATGTGAAGCAGAAGGATCGACACTTCGAGGCGACCAAGGCCGCGCTGCGCTTCTATGGCGGCTGGTTCGGCGCCTACCCCTACGATCACGTGACCGTCGTCGACCCGGCCTACGGCAGCGGCGCCGGCGGCATGGAGTACCCGACGCTGTTCACGGCCGGGACACGGCTGTTCAATCCCTTCGGCGGCGGCCGGCCGGAAGGCGTGACCATTCACGAGATGGGCCACCAGTTTTGGTATGGCGTGGTGGGTAACAACGAGTTCGACTACGCATGGATCGACGAGGGCCTGAATTCGTTCTCCGATGCTCGAGTCTACGATGAGACCTTCGGCGATTCGTATTGGACCGAGCGCTATTTTGCGCCACCTGGTATCGAGCAGAAGCACGGCTTCTTCGTCAAGCTTTTCGGCGACATCCGCAAGCCCCGGGCGATCGACGGCAACGGTTTTTCGCGCTACCGCGAGATGGCTGTGAGCGACGTTCCAACGCGGCCCACCTGGCGGTACCATCCCAAGACGGCTTCCGGAATCAGCTACAGCAAAAGCGCGATCTGGCTCCATACACTGGAGCGCACTCTAGGCTGGGAGACGCTTCGGCGGATCATGTCGACGTTTTACGAGCGCTGGCGGTTCCGGCATCCGACCGACGAGGACTTCTTTGCCATCGCCAGCGAGGTTGCCGGCCAAGATCTCGAGTGGTTCTTTGATGAAGTCGTGCGCGAGGCGCATACCTTCGACTACGGTGTCCAGTCGGTGTCGAGCGCGGAGATTGCGCCTCGGGGATATTTCGAGCGCGACGGGTCGCTCGAGTTGGAGGAAGAGTCCAGCGAAACGGACGATGTCGAGAGATATGAATCGCAAGTCGTCGTGCGTCGCTACGGCAGCGGCGTGTTCCCGGTCAGGATCCGCGTCACCTTCGAGGATGGCACCGAAACCTACCGCGAGTGGGACGGCCGCTATCGCTGGAAGCGCTTCGACTACGAGACATCGTCTCGCCTCGTGAGTGCGACCGTGGATCCCGAGAGGGTCCTACTTCTCGATCTGAACTACACAAACAACTCCAGGGCCCTCGAGTCCGGCAGTCGATGGCCGGCTTTCAAGTGGGCCGGGAAATGGATGATCTGGTTGCAGGATCTGATGCATACCATGGCCTTCTTCGCCTAGGAAAATGAAAGCGAGCAGAGCCTTCTTCGAAGGTCTTCGGCGCATGTTGCGTGCCCCCGCCTTGGTGCTCGCGATCTGGCTAGCGAACCTGGTGATCGCCGCGCCGCTTGCGGTCTTCGTGCTCGAGTCCATTCATTCGTTCACCGCAGACAGTGACTACCACCAGGTACTTCTGGAAGGCTTCGATACCGGTTGGTATTGGGAATTCAAGACCTCTCGTGGAGCCCTTGAAGAAACCTTTTCACCGAGCCACGTGGGCATCGGCGCCTGGCTGGCAAATCTCGATCGCTGGTGGGACGGCCGCGTGTTTCTGGAAGAGCCCATGCTTGTCGCGACCGGCGCGGTCTTTGTTTTGCTCTGGCTGGTCGTGCTCGGTGGCGTGCTCGAGGCCATGCGCGAAGGGGCGCCGCGGCCTCGGTTGCCGACCGTGCTCGCCGACGGCCTCGGCTTTTTTCCTAGATTGCTGCGAATCGCGCTGCTGACCGGAGGCGGCTACTACCTGATCTTTCGGTTTACGCGCTGGCTTTTCCCTCGCCTTCACGAGATGACGATCGATCTGACCAGCGAACGGCAGGTTTTGCTCTACAACCTTGTAGCTGCGGCTCTTGTCGTGCTTCTGATCACGCTCCTTCGTCTGGTTTCGGACTACGCCAAGATCTCGGTGATCGTCGAGCGGCGTCGCAGTGCCTTGCTGGCGGTAGTGAGAGGTCTGGGCTTGGTTGCCGGCAACCCCTTCCGGGTCCTGGGCATTGCGTGTTTCTACGGGGTCGTAACGGTGATTCTGTTCTGGGTTTATTCCGCCGTAGCTCCCGGGGTCGGGGATTCCACGCCTTTGACGATTTTGCTCGCATTCGGTCTCAGCCAGGTTTTTTTGATCGCCAAGCAGGCGCTGCGGGTCGCGTTTCTCGGGTCGGAAGTGGCTTTCTTCGAGATTCACGGATGATGGGGCTGATGGAGAGGATGGAGAGGATGGAGAGGATGCGATGACCCGGATCACACCACTTGCTCTTGTCCTGGCACAGCTGACTTTGGCGGCCGGCGCGGGCGCTGCCGGAACTATCGGAACCAGCGAAGCCAGCGGAGCCAGCGCCGAGCTGGGTGGAGGGGAGCCGAGTTCGCTCGACGAGTTCGAGATTCTCCAGTACGTTGCCGCCAGGAACTATCCGCCCAGCGTTTCGATTGCGCTCGACAACAACGGCCAGATCCTACTGGCGTGCCGGCAAGGGCGGTCCGTCGATGAGTTGCGTGAGAGCGGTCTCGAGTTCGCCGAGAGCCAAATCGAGCTTTTAATCGCCATGAAGCTCATGATCCGTGACAGCCGGGGAGACCTGTACACGGCGTTTCCGATTCTGGACGAAGTCCAGACGCTCGAGCTTCGCCGCGAAACATTCAGCCTGGCCGACGAGCTGTCGGCCGTTGTGGGACCGGACGTCGAAGCACTCTCGCGAGCACTCGAAGCTGCCGGCCAGGGCGCCTACGGCTATTCCGTGCTGTTTTCCTATGTGCTCGACGGCATGGTGTGGGGATTCTTCGAGGAGTACCGGCGCGTACCGATGCGAGCCCTGTCGGTCCGAAGGCCGTTTTGGTCAGGGGAAGTCTGGGCCGTTCGCCCTGGGCGAGAATTCCGGGCGGGAACGCAATCGATCAATCAGAAGGGCCTGAAGCTCAAGGTCAATTTGAGCGCTGGATTCGGCGAAGCCGGGGAGTTGTTTGCGGATCCGGGCGTCCTCAGGCAGGGCCTCGCGCAGTTCGAGGCGGCGGGTCGTCTGGCGGACGGTATGCCGCGGCAACTGCTGACACGGTTCGGCCTGGTGGATGAGACCGGGCTCTGGGTGATCCCGGTGATCGACGAAATCAAGAAGGGACCGGTGTTTCGGGCGGCCGAAGTCCTGACGTCGAATCTCGTCGATGCGATCCTAGAACGGATCGATCTCGTGGTTCTTCAGGAGCGCTACGGTTTTCGAAGCGCCCAGCAGGCGCTGGTGGTCGTGTATCACGAGCTGATGGTCGACCTGATCGAACGCTTCGAGCGAGCGGGTTGGGTCACCAAGCCCGAAATTCTCTCGCAGCCGGCGAAGGCCGGTGGGTCGGCCGTTGCCGGCGTGGCTTTCTTGGTCGATCGGCGGCCGCCAAACCAGAAACGGCTGGACGACGACGCTGCACAGCTGCTGCGCGATGCGCTCGAAGAGCGGGCAATGCAAGGCGACGGGTGATGAATCTAGATCAGGCGAGCTTCTCCCTATCCTTTTTTCTCGCAGTTGTTGTGGGCAGTGCTTCGTCCTGGGCCCAGGAGCCGAGCCAGGGCAGGGAGATCACGGTACCGGGAGCCGTCTTGCGTCAGAGGGAACGGCCCGATCCGGTCAATGCCGCGCTCGAGGATCGGCTGAACAACTTGTTGCCTGCACTCATGCGCGAGGCCGGCCTCGATATGTGGCTGGTGATCAATCGTGAGTACGCGGAGGATCCGGTCTATTTCTCCTTGGTTCCGGAGCCGGTTTACGCCGCGCGGCGTACGACCATGCTGGTGTTCTTCGATCGCGGCGCCGAACAGGGGGTCGAGCGTCTGACGGTGAGTCGGTACCCGTTGGGCAGTCTCTATGAATCCGCTTGGCAGGGCGGCGATCTCGAGGAGCAGTGGCGCGGCTTGGCCGAGATCATCTCTGCGCGCGATCCACAGCGGATCGGTATCAACCAGAGCCGCGAGTGGCCGGTCGCCGACGGACTCACCGCCGCCTTGAAAGCCAGGCTCATCGAGGTGCTGTCTCCGGAGCTTGTCGAGCGCCTGGTGGCGTCCGAAGCGCTGGTGGTGCGCTGGCTCGAAACCCGAACCGCGCTCGAACTCGAGAGCTATCCGCATACCGTCGCCTTGGCTCGTGCGGTCATTGCCGAGGCCTTTTCGGCGCGGGTGATCACGCCGGGAGTCACGACGACCGATGACGTCGCCTGGTACGTTGCCGAGCGATTCGCTGAACTGGGCTTGGCGATCTGGTTCCATCCCGACGTCAACATCCAGCGCCGAGGGACTTCGTGTGATCGAGATGATCCCTTCTGCGGCTCGAGCGGGGTGATCCGGCGCGGCGACGTCCTCCATACCGACGTCGGGATCTGCTATCTCAGGCTGTGCACCGATACCCAGGAGATGGCGTACGTGCTGGAACTCGGTGAGACGGAGATTCCACGCGGACTGTCTACCGCGCTCGGCACTGGGAATCGCTGGCAGGACTTGCTGACCGGAGAGTTTCGCAGCGGTCGAACGGGGAACGAGATCCTGGCCGCCACCATCAAGGCCGCTGACGCCGAAGGCATCGTGTCCAGCACCTATACCCACCCGCTGGGCTTCTTCGGCCACGCTCCCGGACCGACCATCGGAATGTGGGACAACCAGGGGCCGACGCCGGGGCGCGGCGACTGGTCGCTCCATCCCTCGACCGCGTATGCGATCGAAGGCAACGTCAAGGTGGCCGTGCCCGAATGGGATGGGCAACTGGTTCAGATCAAGCTCGAGCAGAGCGCGGTATTCGACGGCGACCAGGTCCGGTACCTCGCAGGGCGCCAGACACGTTGGCATTTGGTTCACTAGCAGCCCGTGGTAGAAGTCGAGATGGTCGCGCGACAAGGTCTTAGGGCACGCATGCAAGGCACGAG
>JADFQD010000001.1 GCA_022561975.1 Acidobacteriota bacterium | reverse complement strand
GGACTCCGGCAGGCCAGAATATTTGCAGCCCCGGTCGAGCCATGCTCATTGAATCGCCCCGCCCTTCACCACTCCGCGATGCTCGATGCAGTCGGCGCGTGTGGTCCGATAGATCTGGTTCCGTTCTTCATGCGTCTTCGAATTGTGGTGTCGACGACAAAGTCCTTGCGAGTTGGCGAGGTTGAACCTCTCGGCAGGCAGCACCTTCACCGGAACAACATGATCGGCAATCACAGACGGCTCGAGGCATCGCCGGCCGTCGCCTAAATCCCAGCGGCAGATCGGGTCGTTGACCAGCACCCGCTTGCGCCAGCGGTTGTGGGCCGCTCCATACCCCGCCCCGCCCCGGTGCAGTGCCTTGCGCCGGCTCGGCCTGTTGTCGTTGCTTGACGAGCGCACCCGCTGATTACTGTGCTTTTGGCAATACGGATCCATGCTGGCAATCGCACAGCCTGGGGCGCGGCACGGCGTAGCGAAGGTGGGACTCATGACAGATGTGACGGGTGCGACATTTTGCCGCACACCTGCCCTAGTAAATACCAGAAGGCGGGAGAAAGCGCAAATCGAACGGGAGAGTTGGGGCAGGCCTCACCAACGTGACGGCTTCGAACGTCGTCTGTACCGGACGCGTGACCAGCGCGGAAATCGGCTTGCGTCAGGTCGGGCAGGATCAGCTCGAGAGGATCGCGGGAATCGCGGTGGAGTGCAACGGAGAGTGCGGTGACGTTTGCCTGTGGCCCTCGTGTGGTGCGTGTGGCACGGTCAAACAAAATCTTCGATATGAAGGCTTGCTACCTTCGGGCCGGCCAGCGCCACTGGGGCGGCCCAGAAGCGGTACGCGTCGCCCTTCTTGCCCTTGCCTACTCGCTCGACCGTTCCGGCGCTTCGTAGGTCGGCGAGTACCCGGTGGAGCGTGCTGTGCCCCTGCCCGGTCAGCTCCCGCAGCTCCTTCTCCTCGATCGCATCCTCCGCACTTGCGGGTAAGTGTTCGAGCACGGAATGCTGAGACTCTTCGTACTGAACCGCCCTGTTATCGCCCCGCGCCTTGTAGGTGCCGTCCTCCATTAGTTCGATCACCAGCTCGGTAGGCGTCTCACTGAACCGGCTCAGAGCTTTCAGTACGCGCAGCGTTTCGCGCCCCTGGCCCGACATCCTGGCTAGCGAAAGCACAACATCTACCGCACCAGCGAAAGCAGAACTCCCGCGCCCCGAATCCCCAACCGTGCCTCCCCTTTTGCGCTCATGGCGGGAGTAAAAGACAGCGAGGCCACTCTCTGCGGCCGCGAGTTGAAGAGGCTCGACCGCTTCCAGGGCATCCCCAGAGTTGTTCTCTGCGTCGCCCCTAAGTCTCGCAAACTGCGGCAAGGTATCGACGACCAGCAACCCAGCGCGACGGCGATTACATTCGGCAACCGCCGCAGTCACAGTCTGAGGCCAGGTCACACGTACGGTCTGGTGGTAGAGAAGAATCGCGAAGTCTTCACTCTCATGTAGATCCGCTCGTCTGAGAGCCTCCATAAAGCTGCTCTGTGGTTGCTCAGTGAGGTAGACAACTCCGGTCTTGGTGGTCTGTTGGCCCAAGAACTGCCGGCCTTCGATCACGGCGCGGCAAAGTGCGAGCATCCAGGTGGTTTTCCCTGCGGCTTTGACCTTGCCGACAAGTTCGGTAGTAGCACCCGTGGCGACCCAAGGGGATGCGACCCACTCCACTTCCTCCGGGGTCGCGGCAGCTAACTCAGCGGCAGTCTGGAACTGCAACTTTTTCATTCTGCCCAGTACAGCGTGTGCTTTGGGCAGAATGAATACTTTCTGCCTCATACCCACCCTCTATTGAGTAGAGGGTGCTTCCTCCCTCTGTCAGTCGCGCTGCTTGGATACCTACAGGGGCGGTTTCATTCTGCCCAAAGCCCTCTCCTATAGGGGCAGAACAAATCGCGGCGAGCCGAGCCGAGACCCACGGGGCGTCCATCGACGCGACCCTCTTCCGCCTGCGCCTGGAACCGGGCATAGGGGCGACCCTGGCCTTGACTTGCGCTTTACTTGGGTCTAAACTTTCCATGTTCAGTCTCCGTTGTGGCCTCCCACGGCCAGTTGTTAGGCCCGCTCGGCACCATCCGGCGGGCTGTTTTTACTCTTGCTAAACATCGAGCGCCGACGGCACACTCGGTGTTGAGGCACAGGAACCGCTTCTCCGCTCGGTGATAGCGGCCAGAGTCGACAGACCAACAGAAGGGGCAGGCCGTGCTGATAAGCGGCTTTCGATTGGCCATTACTTAGGCCGCCTCCGGACTCCGCCCGTTCTGGGCGGCTACGATTCGGAAATACTCAACTTCGTCCACCAGAACCCTCGCGCCAATCGTCAGAAAAGCATGCGCAAAGCCATTAGTGGCGGAGTTGAACCTCTGCCAGCGAATACCGCCCACGGTGGCCCAGGGGTGTTTCGCGCAGAACTGGTGGATGGTTAAAAGTTGCGGCGTTAGGTCGCTAGCTGGGGTCTGGCCGGACATCTTGCCTCCTGTGTTTCACTGGAGGGCAGTGTCGCCCCCCGTTGATGGTCAACAGGGGAGGCAGTCCTTGTAGCCGGCTACTCAGATTCTTTCTTTAGATCGGCCAGTATCCTTAGACGCCTGGCGTTAATCTCTTCATACATTTCAAGAAACCAAGCTTCGTAAGTGTGCGTCAGTTCCTTCTTGACCTTGGTCACGTAGTTCTTGAAGGTCCCGTAGGGGACCTTCTTGAGGGTGGCACCCTCGACCGACGGTAACTCTTCGACCGACAACACCTCTTTCTCGTCATCGAGTTTGAAATAGAAATCTTCGCCTTCAAACAACTGGAAACAGTATTCCTGCGGCTCCTCCGTCACCAGAAGGTTCCAAACCTTTTTGGCAGCCGTTTCTACTCCCTCTTTTCGTAGAACTCGCTCTATTCCTGACTCTATGATTCGTTTGTACTTTGGCGACTTCTTGCCCTTGGCGGCCTGTTGCTCACTAAACTTCACTTCAAAGAGGAGATCCAAGAAATAGGACTGATCGGCAGGAGGAAGAAGGTCTACAACGGGTGTCGGGCGTTCTAGTGGAGACCAGCCCCTAGCAGCGCGACCCGAGCTCTTCCTCTTGTATTGCCGGTTGAGTTCCTGCAGAAGCTCACCGTTGTCGCCGTCCGGGTCAAACGCCAGCGGGCGCTGGCCGTATTTCCGTTCGAACTCCTCGCTGTCGATGCGCGTTTGAAACTCTGGTCTATCAAGGCGATACTTGATAGTTACGCGGCCACCATTGAAAATTAAATCGGCGCTGGCACGGGCCAATTCTAGAACCCCCCGAAGATCTTCTCGTTCATCCGCGCCACCACCTTGCTGGTGTGCTGATCGGTCAGGTGGCTGTACCGCTTCACCATCGCCAGAGTCTTGTGACCAAGAACCTCGGCGATCTCGGCGAGCGTGGCGCCGCTCATGGCGAGGTAGGAGGCTGCACTATGGCGACAGTCGTGAAAGCGGAAATCTTCGATCTGAGCGGCCCTGAGAGCCTCCGCCCAGGCCTTCCTTGGAAAGGTCGGTTTTCCATCGGAATTGGCGAACACCAGATCCGTGTCGAGGCGGCGGATCTTGAAGCGCTCGCTCAGAACATCCAACGCCAAGCCGGTCAGAGGCAGTGCCCGACGCTCATCGTTCTTGGTCTGGTGAAGAACCGCCACTCCCCGCCTCAAGTCAATGTCGGGCCACCGAAGGCGAAGCAGCTCTCCTTTTCTGGCTCCTGTTGAGATTGCCAATACAACCACGAGAAATAGCCTCAGGTCGGAACTCTCCCGGCAGGACTCGAGCAGCCGCTCGCGCTCCTCGTCCGACAGGAAGCGAACTCGCCCTCGCGGTTCCGGGAGCTTGCGAACCTGTGCCACAGGGTTGCGGTCGATCCACTCCCACTCCCTGCGGGCAATAGAGAAAGCGTGACTCAGAGAGGTGAGGTATCGGTTGCAAGTTGCCGGACTCCTGCGCTCGCTTTGATGAGTCCGGCCCCGTGACAAGAACTCCCGATGCTCCGAGATTAGCGCAGGTGTAACGTCGGCGAGAGAGTAGGAACCGATCCGCTTCTGCCACCAAGCCAAGTGCCGCTCCTGGTCCTCCCTCTTTGCCAGTGGCCTTCGTTCGAGGATCTCGCCTCGGTAGCGGTCGATGAGGTCACCAACTGAGTGCCGCTTGGCCTCGGCGAACCGGAAGTGACGCCCCTCACGAATTGCGGCTTCGGTCTGGCCTGCCCACTTCTTGGCGTCGGTCAGGCGGTTAAATGTGGCGTATTGAGCCGGGTGGCGCCGCAACCGCACGATGGCCTGATAGGACGTGCTTTGCCCTACGTCAGAATCCAAGGTTGCCGGAGGCTGGCCCTCTCGAACAAGTCTCCTCTTCTCACCTCGCAGCCAGCTCCGCGCCGTGTCTTCCTGCGCGAACGTTCTAGTCGCAATCGGGCTGCCTCCGATCTTGAGGGTCGCCCGATAGCGAGTTCGTTTTCGGATCGTCGCCATGGTTTTGCTCCTCGCCAGTTGTTGGCAAATGTGACTCCTTCTTGCCCTTGATTGTGGCAGAAGTGTGTCATATGCGCAAGCCAGCTGCGAATGGCTCGCACGCGGAGGCACCGGACAGGTTTCTATCTACCGTGTTTATAATGACTTATGGCGGAGGGGGCGGGATTCGAACCCGCGGTCGGCGTGAACCGACGCCGGTTTTCAAGACCGGTGCATTCGACCACTCTGCCACCCCTCCGCTAGGCCAGCTTAGCGGAACCTTCGCCCCATGAACTTCCCGCTCAGGAGAAGTTCACACGGAAAGTGGTGCCTTTCCCCGGCTTGCTCTCGACGCTGAGTTTGAAGCCCATGAGGTCGCAGAGATCCCTACAGATCGACAAGCCCAGACCGGTACCCTCGAACTTGCGGCTGGTGCCGCTATCCACTTGCACGAAGCGCTCGAAGATCTCGTCGAGCTTCTCGGCCGGAATGCCGATGCCGGTGTCCTCGACCTCGAGCAACACCGGTACACCTGCCGACTGGCAAACCAACCTGACGGTCACGTTGCCTTCGCGGGTGAACTTGAAGGCGTTGACGACCAGGTTGACGATGATCCGGCGGAGTTTCTCTCGGTCGGCCATCAGCGGACTGCACTTCGATGGCAGATCCGCAATCAACTCGACCTGCTCTCTGGGCTTTTGCATTTCCAGGTCTCTCAACGTCAACCGTACCAACTCGCCAACATCGACGGCTTCCAGATCCACCTCGATCTCGCCCGCCTCGACCTTGGAAACATCGAGGATTTGATTGACCAGGCGGAGCAGATGAAGTCCGCTCGAATGAACCCGCTCGAGCATGTCGTCGCCCGACGAAGAAAGTTCCTCCTTGGTTCGCACGATCTGCGAAAACCCAATCACCGAGTTCAGAGGTGTGCGCAGTTCGTGGCTCATGGAAGCCAAGAATTCGCGCTTGGCGGCGTTCGCGGCTTCGGCTTCCTCGAGGGCGTCGCTGGCCTGTTGGAAGGCATAGTGCCTGAGACTCTCGTAGAACCACCCGATGCCGGCGACCAGAATGATCCCAAGCGCAAGAACTGAAACCAGAAGAAAGTCGTTCGCGGCGTCGAGTGGCGGAGGCGAAAAGGCGTTCGTGTTGCGCTCGACGAAATAAAAGCCGATCACCGCTACCAGGCCGATCGCTGCGCTCGCGAGTCCGAGGCGCCGTCCTCCGAGAACCAGGCCGATCAGTACCGGTACAGGCAAGATCAGGAGGCCCGGGCTGTAGAGACCATAGGCGTTCCAACCGGCTATGAGAATCGCGGCCAGAATCCCAAAACTCAACACCCAGCTAATCGCTCGAAGCTTTCCGGTGGCTTTGAGCAGAATCGGTAGGCCGAGAAAAACGAGTCCGGCAATCGCCGGTATTGCGATGCTCGTTCCAGGAACCGATCTGCCGGAGAAGAGGGCGATCACCGCGAACGCGAGGATCGAAGCGCCCGAGAACAACGAAAGCGCCACCAACAGGCGCGCGCGACGGGTTCGATCTTCTTCAGCCTCGAGCAGCGCGGCCGAAAGAAAGAAGTCGAGCGACCTGTGTAGCGATCCTGGCCGTCCCACCCAGATCTACCTTGCGCCGTTCAGCCGGACGCGATCCGATCACGGCCCCCGAAATAGGACCGGAGCACCTCGGGAATCCGAATCGAGCCATCCCCCAGTTGGAAGTTCTCGAGAATGGCGACCAAGGTGCGACCCACGGCCAGACCCGATCCGTTGAGAGTGTGCAGGTAGCGAGGCTTGCCGCCGGTATTGGGTCGGTAACGCAAGCCGGCGCGGCGCGCCTGGAAGGCCTCGCAGTTCGAACACGACGAGATTTCCCGGTACGCATTCTGGCCCGGCAGCCAGACTTCGAGGTCGTAGGTCTTGGCGGCCGAAAAGCCCGTGTCGCCCGTCGAAAGCGTAACCACGCGATAGGGAAGCTCGAGGACCTGCAACACCCGTTCGGCATGGCCGGTTAGCTCTTCCAGCGCCGCGTAGCTAATTTCCGGAAGGCTCAACTGCACCAACTCGACCTTCTGAAACTGATGCTGGCGGATCAGGCCCCGCACGTCTTTTCCGTAGGAGCCGGCTTCGGCCCGAAAGCAAGGGGTATAGGCGACGTATTTGATCGGCAGCACGGCTTCTTCGACAATCTCGTCCCGGTGCAGATTGGTCAACGGTACTTCGGCGGTCGGAATCAGGTAATACTCATGGCCGCGGAGTTTGAAGAGGTCTTCTTCGAACTTGGGGAGCTGTCCGGTTCCGACAAGGGCGTCGCGATTGACGATGAACGGCGGCAAAACCTCGCGGTAACCGTGCTCGCCGGTGTGGAGATCGAGCATGAAGTTGATCAGCGCGCGCTCGAGCCGCGCCCCGTCACCGAAGTAGGTGGTGAAACGAGCACCCGCGATCTTGGCTCCGCGCTCGAAATCGAGAATGCCGAGCTGGGGACCCAGGTCCCAGTGCGCCTTCGGTTCGAAATCGAACGAGGTCGTCTCGCCGATCGTTCGCTCGACTCTGTTGGACTTCTCGTCAGCACCCATCGGAACGCTTTCGTGGGTCAGGTTCGGGAGTGCGAGTTCGAGCCCCGTGAGCTCGGCCTCCGTCTCCACGAGGTGGTCTTCGTGCCCCGCGATCTTCTTCTTGAGCTCCCCGACCTCGGCCAGCAGCGCGTCCGGGTCACCACCCTCGCGTTTGATTCCACCCACCTGCTTGGAAAGCTCGTTTCTCCTTTGCTTGAGCTGCTCGACGTCACCGAGGATCGATCGTCTTCCAAAGTCCAGGGCGACCCAACGATCGAGCAGGCTCGGATCCACACCTCTGGAACTCAGCCGCGTCCGAGCGGACTGCGTCTCTGATCGCAGGTAATCGCGGGAAAGCATGAACGGAGTCTAGCGGGCTCGGGGACACCTAGGAAAGGTGTCCCCGAGCCCGCGGTAGGCGACCGGCGATCAGCTCGCGCGTCGCCTCGACCACTCGCTTCAGAGGACGGGCGTCGGCTTGGCCGCGGCCCGCGATGTCGAAAGCGGTTCCGTGATCGACGGACGTACGGATGATCGGCAATCCCAGCGTCCAGTTCGTGGCCGAGCCAAAGGCGACGGTCTTGATCGGGATCAGACCCTGGTCGTGGTAGAGCGCCAGCACCCAGTCGCACTCGCCTCGGCGAGCCCGCGCAAAGAGCGAGTCGGCGCTCTCGGGACCACCGACGTCGAACCCAGCCTCGCGACATCTGGCGATCGCCGGTTCCAGGATCTCCAGCTCTTCGCGTCCCATCAGGCCGCCCTCGCCGGCATGGGGGTTTAGCGCAGCGACCAGTATCCGTCCCGGCGCGTTACGCTGCAAACAGCTCACCGCTTCGAAGACGGCGTCCGCACTCAAAGCGCCCAGGGCCTCTCTCAGCGCGACGTGCGTGCTGAGCAGAGCAACCTGAAGATCCGAAGTGAGGAAGGTCATCAAGTAGTCGCGTCCGTAGGTCTGCTTGCCGCACATCTCGGCGACGAACTCGGTTTGACCGCGGAAGTCCCGGCGATGATGCTTGGCGATCGAGTACTTGTTGACCGGCGCGGAGACCACCGCGTCGGCGAGGTCAGAGAGCGTCAGTTGCACCGCGGCTTCGAGGCAGGAGACCGCGGCCCCGGCGTCCTGCGGCCCCGATTCACCGTAGCGAATACTGCGCGCAGCCGCCACTGGATCCAGGACGGCGATACCGTCGTCTTCCGCACGATCGAGCAGCTGCTCACGGCTTTCGATCGAGGTCAGATACTCGCAGGCGACCTCTTCGCCGCCGGTCATCGTCTGGCGTACCTGTTCGAGAGCCGCCTTTTCGGCCACCAGCAGCGGCACGAAGCCGCCCAGCCGGGTCGACGCCCATTTCAAGAGGATCTCCGGGCCGATCCCGGCTGGATCGCCCTGAGTAATCGCCAGAATCGGAATCTGGCCTTTTCTAGTCATCCGAGGAAGACGGCGACTCGGCGCCGCGCCGCCTGCGCTGTCGCCTCCGTTCCTCTTCTTTGAACATATAGCGGATGTTGTGTTTTGGAATCAACAGGTTCGGCTCGCGGTGGCGGTTCAACTTGATGGCGCCCTTGTCGTACCACTCGATCCAGCCTTTGAGTTCGGTGCCGTCGGTCAGGAGCACGATCATCGAGGTTTTGGCAGCCATTTGCTTCAGGTAATAGAACTCTTCGGCGTTGGTCTGCTCGGGCGGCGAATGCCTGCGCCGGACGGATCTGGACCCCCCTTTTTGCTCGGAAAGGTCGGGGCGAATCAGCTTGCGGTTGGCCATCTCAGCTCGCTCGTAGTTGCGCCTGCGGCTTCTTGGCCGAAGACCGTTTGTATTGGTCGTCTTCGTAGGCAAGGCAACACAGTAGTCGCCCGCACTGCCCGGAAATCTTGGACGGATTGAGGCTCAGATTCTGTCGCTTCGCCATTTGTATCGAGATCGGTTTGAAGTCCTTGAGCCAGGACGAGCAACACAGCGTTCGGCCGCAAACGCCGATGCCGCCGATCAAGCCCGCCTCGTCCCGAGCTCCGACCTGAACCATATGCGCTTTGGTCGAGAAGCGTTGCGAGAGCTCACGAACCAGTCCTCTGAAATCGACCCGGCTTTCGGAGGTGAAATAGAACTGAGCCGACTCCCCAGAGAGCGCGAAAACCACTTTCGAGATCTTCATCTCCAGACCCAGGTTGCGAACTCGCTCGCGACCAAAACGTCTTGCGGTGTCCTCGTTGGTCAGCTGGCGCTCGAGCAGCCGCCGATCCTCTTCGGACGCAGCTCGAATGATCCGGATGGCGCTCGATTTCTGACAGGGCTTGAACACCGGCATCGGCGACTGCTCGACCTTGCCGACGGCCTGCCCCGACTCGAGTTCGACCAGGACCGAGTCACCCTTGGCAAACAAGTGCTCGCCTGTGGAGCACAGCGTCAAATTGGTTTCTTCGCGAAACCGGACACCGACGAAATTGTTCTCGATGGCGGTAGACATTCCTTTGAAGGAACAACCTTGGCAACCACTCATGCACTTCCTCTTGAGACTAAGCTTGAACCAAGTGAACTCCCAATCCTGGGCGGTCTGGGTCGTTTCGCTAGCTTGGCGGGCTTGGGTTCATTATAAGACAAGTTGACCGCGGCAGCGCCGGCGAGCCGTTCTAAGTGAATACTCAATCGGCGCCGCCCGACTCGAGCACCCGCCGTCCGATGTCGCGGCGGTAGGTCTGACCATTCCAGCGGATCTCCGCGGCCGCCTGATAGGCGGCCCGAAGGGCCTCCCGTAGAGATGCTCCCAAAGCGCAGACATTGAGCACTCGACCGCCGGCGGTCAAGAGCTTTTCGCCCTCGAGCTCGGTGCCGGCGTGAAAGACCACGGTGCCGGGCCTGGCGGCGGCATCCTCGACACCGAAGATCTGGTCGCCCAGCACCGGCGCGTCCGGATAGCCGGCGGCCGCCAAGACGATACAGACGGAGGCTTCGCGACGAAAGTCGAGCCGGGCGGTCTCGAAACGGCCGGCCGCCCCTTGCCTGAGCACCGGCAAGAGATCGTCGGACATGCGCAAGAGCAATGACTGAGCCTCGGGATCGCCCAAACGCACATTGAACTCGAGCACCTTGGGCCCGTCGCCGGTAAGCATCAGACCCGCGTACAGAAAACCTCTGAAGATCCGGCCCTCTTGGGTCATGCCCTCGACCACCGGTCGCAGAACTCGCTCGATTACCTCCGCTGCTTCATGGGCCGACAACACTCCGGACGGACTGTGCGCGCCCATGCCTCCGGTGTTGGTGCCCTGATCGCCGTCGCCAATTCGCCTGTAGTCCTTGCAGGTGGCCAGCGGCAGTATGTGCTGCCCGTCGCACATCGCGATCAGCGAGACTTCTTCGCCCGCCAGGCAGCGCTCGACAACAACGCGGTCGCCACTCGATCCGAATCGCCGTTCTTCGAACAGCACGTCGAGGGCAGCTGCGGCTTCTTGCTGGTCCTTGACGATGAACACCCCTTTGCCCGCCGCCAGTCCATCCGCTTTGAGTACGATCGGCAGCCCGAGCTTCTTGATGGCCTTGCGGGCCTCGGCTGCCGTGTGGGCCACCTCGAACTCGGCGGTCGGAATTTTGTGGCGTTCCATGAACTCTTTCGCAAAAACCTTGCTGCCTTCGAGTTCGGCAGCCGCTTGGCGCGGGCCGAATATCGCCAACCCGCGGCGATCGAACTCGTCAACGATTCCCAGTGTCAGCGGCATCTCGGGGCCAACTATTGTCAGATCGATCTTGAGATCAGATGAAAAATCGGCGAGCTTTCCAATCTCGTCCGCTGCGATCGGGACGCAGTCGGCGACCTCGGCGATGCCGGGATTGCCCGGCGCGCAAAACAGCTCCGAAAGCTCCTTGCTCTGACGCAGCTTCCAGCAGATCGAATGCTCTCTGCCACCACCACCGACTACTAGTACTCGCATGACTGGTCAGATTGCCGGCTGCCGGTCGCAGCCGAGAACGTGTTGGGTCGATGGTAGCAGCTGCAACCTGTCGCACAGGACACTCACGCCGGGCTACCGTCCTCAGAAACGGGCGAGCGGCGGAAATGGAGCCCAGACGTCGGGACTTTTCGGCGCCTGCGGCGTCTTGGCATCACCATTGCTCTCTAACGACCTGCAAGGAAATGGAGGAAAAAACGTCATGAAGAAATCAGTTGTCGTCATCCTGATCGGCCTGACATCGGGCCTGGTTCTGGCCGCAGCCGCGGAAGCGCAGTACCGTCGCGGCAACCGCTACAACGCACCGTCCTTCAGAATCCAACTGGGCAAGTTCCAGCCCGATGGCGAATCCAGCTATTGGGACGGATCCGCTTTCGACTTCGATCGCCAAGCGGACGATTTCGAGGATAGTGTCCTCGGCCTTTCGTACCTCCGCCCACTGGGCAGTCGGCTCGGCTTGCAGATCTCCGGATTCTTCTACGAAGGCTCCGAGGATCTGGCCTATGTCCGCTTCGAGGACCAGTTCGGCGGTGACATCGTACACACCACCGAGGTCGAGCTTGCCGCGCTGACCGTGGGCCTGATCTACAACTTCACCGGCCCGGACGCGGCGCTGGTTCCCTACGTTGGAGCCGGTGGCGGCCTCTACGGCTGGCGCTTGGCCGAGTTCGGGGACTTCATCGACTTCGACGACCCGCAACTCGAGATCTTCGAAGATTCCTTCGAAGACGAAAGCGAAGAGTTGGGCTTCTATTTCACCGCCGGTCTCGAGGTACCGCTGGCCGACACATTTTCGATCTTCGCCGAGGCCCGCTGGGACAGCGCCGAGGCGGATCTGGCCGGAGACTTCCGAGGACTGGGCAAGCTGGACCTGTCGGGGAGAAGCTACTCCGCCGGTCTCAGCTTCAGATTTTAGTCGCCAGGATCCTCAAATCGCGGATCCGTCAAGAAGCCGCGATCGGTCAGTGCCTTCAAGAAAGCCACCAGATCCGTCTGCTCCTGAATGTCCAGTGCAAAGCCGCTCACGAGCTTGCTCTTGAGCGGACTCGAGCGACCGGATCCGCGCCCGCCCTCGGCGTAGAACCCGATCACCTCTTCCAGCGTCCTCAGACTGCCGTCGTGCATATAGGGCGCGGTCACCTCGATGTTGCGCAGGGTAGGTGCTCGAAACCGGCCCATGTCCTCAGCACGGTTGGTGATCTCGAAGACCCCCCGGTTAGGCGCTGGATAGGCGCCGGCGCCATCTTCGTCGAAAAGCCCGGTGTTGTGGAACTCCGACTGGAACTCTCCGCTCAAAGGCTTGTCGGTCTTGGCAGCCATCGCGGTGAGGTTGGTGATGGCCGAGTCAACGGCTCGAACCGGTCCCGAGAAGTTCAAGCCGGCATGGCACTCGGAACAGCGCACGCGCTCGGAGAAGAACAGCTCCATGCCGCGAGCTTCGGCGTCTTCCAGCTGTTCGCCCCAGAACACGTAGCGGTCATAGGGTGAGTTGCCTGAGATCAGAGTGCGCTCGAAAGCGGCGATCGCACGGGTGATCCCGTCGATCGAAATCGTCTCCCCGGGAAACGCCTGCTCGAACATGGCCACGGTTTCGCCGTCGCTCCTCAGGCGCTCGAGAACCTCTACTTCACGGCCCGCGATCCCAAGCTCGATCGGATCCCGATTGAGCATTGGGTTGAGAGCCTGTTCTTCGAGCCGCGTCACGCTCGGATCCGCCCAGTTGTAGGTAGCGTTGTAGGCAACGTTGGTGAGACTCATCGCGCTTCGAGGATGTCTTGCACCGGTCGCACCGATCGCCCGACCCCGGCCGTCGGTAAACGCCAGCTCCTGGCGGTGACAGCTGGCGCACGAGAAATGCCCTGTGCCCGATAGGCGGCGGTCGTAAAACAGGTGGCGCCCGAGCCGCACCTTGGCCGCGGACATGGGATTGTTCTGCGGCACCTCGGGCTCGGGGAAACCCGCGGGAAGCTGCCAGGGAAAAGCCCTCGCTGGCGGAGCCATTGTCTCCATTGGCGCCGGGGGAGCCGCTTCCCGCCGGCCTTGCCCTGGCCCCTGTGAAGCGCAGGCGACTACCAAAGCCAGAGGCGCCAGGCTCGCTAGCGCCAAGCGGCTCGCGCTCTGCCCAGCGGTCGAACTAGTGCCTCCTTTCGAACCTGCTTCCGAACCTGCTTCCGAGCCTTACCAGTCTTGCACTTGCCCGGGCATTTGCCCCGGCATTTGCTCGGTAACAACCATCACGGCGTGTCCGGCAATGTCGGCGCGCTCTTCCACCCAGCTCGAGAACGCCTCGAGATCGGCCTCGGAAACCTCGGCCGAGCCGTTTTCGCCCTGCGAGACCCACTTCTTCATGGCAGCCATGAGCTCATCGGCCCTCGCCTGATCGACGCGCAGCAAGGTCAGATAGGCGCTCTTCGCATCTTCGAGTCGATCCAGCGCCAGATAGGCTTCAGCCCGGTACTCGATCGCCTCCGTATAGCCCGGAGCGATCTTCAGCGCCATGCCATAGGCCTCGAGCGCCTCGTCGAACTCGCCGGTCTTGCGTAGCGCGTAGCCGAGACTGCTGTGAGCTTGATGCATCCGCGGGTTCGCAGTCACTGCCTTGCGCTGCGACTTGACCGCCTTCGCATACTCCTTCTTCGTCTTCTTCATCAGCTTCTCGGCCGCGGCGCCTTGCGCCATCGTCGCCTTCTTTTCGAGTTCCCAGGCCTTGTCCCGGTACTTGAGGCCCTGCTTGTAGTGCCTCTCGGCGTTTTGCTCTGGGCTCTCCGCGGCCGAGGGAATGTCCGGCATCCTGGAGGAGCCACCACTGGCCTGAGCGGTGGGCGGCAAAACCAGGCTCAAACACGAAACCGCCATGAGGGTTCTGCCGGCCCAGCCAAGAATGCCGAGGGACTTGCGAGGGGTTGTTGACATGGTTTGCTCTCCTTACAGACAATCGAAGGTTGGGATTCGAATTCGAAAGCTAGCCCACTTACATCAGTCTTTCTCAAAGCGGCTGCGCACCGGTGGAGTCTCCAACTCGGCGTCCCGCCACGGGAGAGAGCGCAACTTGTATGCCACAAATCGACGCCAACGGAATCGCACCTTTCCTCTCAAAAGGAAAAGGTCTAAGCAATTGAAAAAAAACAGCTTATCTGTGATTGGAAAACCCTCGTTCCAGCTTCGCCAAACGACCTTGGTACCGCTTCGCAAGGCGATTTGCATTCAAAGCAATGAATATCCTCAGAGTTTTGGATCGCCCCGGTCCCTGTCCTTCGCCAAAACCCTGTTTCGCGTGAGGGGCCCCCGAGGCTGGCCGTCCGGGGCGAAGTCTCACCTTTGAAGCAGAACTTTGTTGGCTGCAGACCGCCTCGACGGGCGGCGAGCAAGTAGCCGGGAAATCGAGGAGGTTCCGCCCGCCGGCCTGGGCGCCGGGGAAGACGTAGCGATTGCAGCTGGGATGGCGGCAGGGTCAGGCGGCGCGCCGCTCGTAGCGGTGGTGGAGTCCGCCGACTTGGTGACGATCACCGTCGGGGCGGCCAACGATCCGCCAGTAGCAGTCGATGACGGCTACTCGACGCCTGAGGACACCGAGCTGGTGGTGACGGCCCCGGGTGTCCTGGCCAACGACACCGATGTCGACGGGGATTCGTTGACGGCGGTGCTCGGCACGACGACGGGCAATGGCACCTTGAGCCTCGCCGCCGCCGGCTCGTTCACCTACACGCCGGACCTTGACTTCACCGGCACCGATAGCTTCACTTATTTCGCCAACGACGGCACCGGCAACTCGGCCACCGCAGCCACGGTTTCGATCACCGTCACCAGTACGGGCACCACGCTCACGTTCCTTCCGACCGACGACGCCTACGTGGATTCGAAGAAGGCAACTCGGAATTACGGATCAGCGTCACTTCTCCAGGTCCGCGCAGGTTCGAAGGAGTTTGACAGCTACTTGAAGTTCACCGTGGCCGGGGTCTCCTCTCCCGTCCTCAGCGCCAAGCTCCGCCTGTGGGTCACCAAGGACTCTCCGAGCGGTGGATCCGTCTTCGTTGTCTCCAACGACTACTCTGACAGCAGCGGCCCATGGACCGAAACCGGTCTGGTATGGAACAACGCTCCCGCCATCACCGGGACAGCCCTCGACACGCTCGGTGCTGTGCTGACCGGCACCTGGGTCGAGTTCGACGTCACCGCCGCAATCTCCGGTGATGGTATGCACAGCGTCGCTTTGAGAAACGAGAGCTCGAACGTAGCCCGGTACTCCTCGAAGGAAGCTGGCGGCAACCTACCGGTCCTGGTGATAACCCTCGGGAATTAAGGGCTTAGGTCTCGACACAATCACGGCTCATTGGAGAGAGCCTCGACCCCGCTCCTGTTGGCAACGCTCGGAAAGTGACCCAGTCCAACGCACCGGCCTCGGTGACGAAGCGAAGTCGGGAGCTACCGGCGAACTCTTAGAGCGAACGTCTACTCGAGCTCGACGGTCTCGCCGGGCGCGGCCGAGAAGTCGAACGTCCGGTTCTCGAAGGTGGGATGAACCGTCTCGAGCCGGTGTTCTCCGGCGTCGATCAGGAACCCTTCGCGGTGCCGTAGCTCGGCGGCGATGCCGATCAAGCGGCCATCCAGATAGACTTCGGCTCGGGTCGGCGGGATCGAGAGGACCAGCCGCGCCGGTTCCGCCCTGAGGTCGAACCGAGCCGATTCGTTGGGACGGCCCAGAATCTCATCCCCTGCCGGGTCACCGCGGTCGCCACCGTTTCCGATACCCGGCCAAATTGGATATCTACTTCGCGAGCCGTACCCGTAGGCCGGCGGGTCGAAGGCGTTTCTCCCAGGGTACAGGGTATAGCCATGCCCGAGGCCTCGGTACGGACCGCCGAGGCCGAAGCCCCGGGAGAAGCCGTGATCGCCGAACGGACCGCCGATCAACCCCTCACGACCACCGAAGCCGAAGGCAAAATCGCCAGCGTGGAAGCCCAAGCCGAATGAGGAATGAGGCCCGCCAAAGTGGGCGCTGAAATGCCCGGGGTGTCCACCCAAGCCCTCGCCGACACGGGGGCCGGAGTGCGTGCCCCGGCCGCCGCTGTTTTCGCGTTGTGCGAGAAGCGGATCGGCGGCCCAAGCCAAGACCAGGAGCAGGCCCAACATGAACCAGAGACGGCGGTTCGAGAGGAAAACGGAGTTCTTGGTCGAAGTCATGTTCGGGACTCCTTTCGAGGGGCGTTCGGGCAGCTCATTCTAGCCGGTCCGGGTCTCTCGGCCGTAGCCGGTGAGAATCGCTATCACGACCATCGCCAACAGGGCCCACGAGTGGAAGTTGAAAAGTCCCGCTTCCAACGGCGAGATCCTGGGCATCCCGGCCGCGGCTCCTGAAGTCGAGGTACTGGCTGCCAGGATCGTGGGGATACAATAGGGCAGCAAAAACGGCCAGGTGCACACGGTGGCATCGAGAATATTGGCGCGTCGGCAGGCGTCGAGACCGAAACGGCCGCCGACCCGCCGGGCAAACGGACCCACGGCCAGCAGTGCGACGACCGAGTGCGTGGTCAACAGAGCCGCGGCCGAGACCGTTGCGAACGACCACAGTTCAGCGCCGCGGGCGCTCTTTGTATTGCGTTCGGCCACTTCGACCAAGCGGTCCATCGCCCCGGTCGCCTCGAGGCCGGCCACCAGGCCCATGAGAAAGATGGTGAAGATGGAAACGCCGATCGCCTTCTCGATGCCGTCGATAATCAGCCCGCGGGCGCTGAAACGCCCGGCATCGACGTAGAAGAGTTGAGTCGAGTGCACCAGGCCCAGCCCGAGCGCCAACAGACAGGCGCCAACGGCACCGGCGAAAAGCCCCTCGAGCAGGTGGCGTCCGGCCACCAGGAGGCCGATGACCAATGCCGGCACGGCGAGCATCGGAAGCGCTGCCGGGCTGCGAGTCGAAGATCCTTCTGCGGTCAGGACTTGCGCGGAGCCTCCAGCGACGGAACCTGAGGAGCCCGCAGAGCCCGCTGAACCCAATACCCCGTAAAGAATCATCGCAACGGCCGCCGCCGGAAGCGCGTAGCGCATCCTCGACCTGACCACGGCCCCGATCTCGGCGCCCTGGGTGCCGGCCGAAGCAATCGTGGTGTCCGATACCGGTGAGATGTTGTCGCCGAAGGTCGCGCCGCCGATGATCGCTCCCATCAGTACCACCGGGCTGGTCGCGAGCGCCGCGCCTGCCGGGTACAGCAAGGGGCCGCACAACAGAATGGTTCCCAGGCTCGTGCCGGTGGACGTGGACACCAGGCAACAGATGAGAAAGGCGGCTATCGCATAGCCACCACCGGCGACCCCAGCCGCTTCGGACAGCCAGACCAATGCGTCGATGAAGCCACTGGCGTTCATCACCGCCCCGAGAATGCCCGCCAGAATCCAGGCCATGATCATCAGCGCGACCAGTGGCTGGCTCATGCCTTCGACGATGGTCTCGGCGTACCGGGTGCGATCCCGGGCGAGCCCCATGCCGAGGACCAGGCCCAGGAGAAGAATCGGCCAAAAACCCCGCTCGTCGGGCGCTCCGGCCAAGCCGAGCCAGATGATTCCGACAAACAGCACGGCGAAAGGCGCGAGCGCCCCGGTCATGCCACCGTGGAAGCGAAGCGGTTCACGCGCCGTCGATTTAGGGTGCCCAGTCATCGAGACCGATCGGTCGCCGGGATCAGCTCGAAGGCGGCGAGTCGTCCCTTGCCCCTGAGGTAGAGGATCCCGTGAGACAGGACCGGCGGGCTCCAGGCGGGGTACCGGAGCAGCTGACGGGCCGTTCCCTCACCGCCCTTGTGTTCTTCGGTTCGTCCCTCGCCCGTGGATTTCGACGACGTCACGATCTCATCTGCTGCCGATTCCGGGAGTATCGGGAGAAGGGGCGTCGCGTCCGCCACCACGTTGTACCGTTCCGGCGTGGCCTCGACCAGCAGTAGGCGCCCGCGCTCGGTAAAGACGACGAGGTGTCCTTCGACGTAGAGCAACGTGGCGCGCCCCAACCCGGGCTCCCTCCACAGGATCTCGCCCGACTCGTAGTCGACGGCGCGCAGCTCCGCCTCCGCGGACCCCTGGCCCGAGGACCCGTACAGGATGCCCTGGTGGTAGATCGGCGTCATGAAATGACAGCTCATGCTCTGGTCGCGGGGGCTGTCGTCCTGCCGCACGACCTCGTATCCCTCGCCTCGGATGCGAAGAACCGCGCTCCCCGGGCCGTACGACTCGGTGATGAACACCGTGTCACCGACGACGACCGGGTTGCTGGCGTTGACCGACTCGAGCTTTTTCGCGTGAAAAGGAAAATGAAAATCGACCTTGCCGGTAGCCGGATCGAAGCCGATCAGACCGCTCCGTGAGAGCCAGAATCCCCTGCGCCGCTCGCCGAGGGTCACGATCGTCGGGCTGCTGTAGCTGGCCAGCTCGTCGGTGATTCTGTAGCGTACCTTGCCGGTCCGCTTGTCGAACGCCACGATGCCGCTACCGTTGCCGACGACCTTGCCCGACTGGATTCCCGGTGAGTCCGACGGACTTCCTCCGACCGCGGCGATCAGCAGATTGCCCTCCACCACCGGAGCACTGCCCGCGCCGAAGAAATTCTGGATGACGCCGAAGGTCGAGGCCGTATCTACCTCCCAGACCAACGAGCCGTCCTCGACCCGGTGGCAGCGTAGCCGCCCCCCCGGACCGAAGGTGTAGAGGAGGTCGCCGTCGATGACAGGAACGGCGCGCGGGCCGTTGCTGTAGCCGTACATATCCTCGTAATCGGTCGCGTATTCTGAGCGCCATATCTCGTTCCCGCTCCGGGCGCCGATCGCGGTCAGCCGCATCGTGTCCTCGTGCCGGTCGAACAGGAACACTCGCCCGTTGGCGGTCGAGGGGGCTGCATAGCCCTCGCCGACCGGCATCTGCCAGAGTAGGGGCGGCCCCTCCTTTCCCCAGGACTTCGAGATCCCGATTTCGGTGGACTTACCATCCCCCGTCGGACCCCCAAAGCGCGCCCAATCGCCCCCGGCCCAATCGCTGCCGACGGCGCGCTCACCCGCCGACAGCGTCGAGACCGTGCCTGAGGCAACCGACAAGGCGCATGCGCCGAGGAGCGCCCACTTCTGAATCCATAACTGCGACCGGTTCACGATCGAGAGACTAACCGATAAGAAGCTGCCGGCCACAGCCCCGGGAAGGAGCCATGCCAGAGGCCCGTGGTACATTCCTGAGCACTCAAAGCGGAGGGGCGCATGCCTGAAACATCGGACGAGTTCACTCTTTACGACTTGCGCGTCGAGGTGATCGACTGTCGGGGAAAGATGGTCTGCAATCACGCGATCGGCGATTACTTCGAGCTGTCCGGGGAAAACCTCTCGCTCCCTGCGGGCCAGACATTCCCGATCTATCCGCTCGCGGCCCTGCTTACGTTCCTACCGGCCAAGCAGCGCAAGACGCACCCAAACGACTGGATGACGACTGACACGGACATCGCCTGCCCCGATCCCCACTGCGGTGCGATCTTTCGCATAACGCGAACCGGCGAAAGAGTGTTTCGGCACAGGGACGTGACCGCCGTGCCTTGGAAGCCGGTGAAGCCGGTCGAGCCGGTCAAGGTGAATGAATCGTAGCGAGCCCGCCAAGCCCGCCAAGCCCGCCAAGCCCGAGGACCCCGCCGGGCCCGAGGAGGTCGACCGCCGCGAATTGGCGCCGGGCTACGCGGTGCCACGCATCATCAGCGGTGGCTGGCAACTCTCGCAGGGCCACCGGCGAACCGCGATAGACCCGGACGCGGCGGTTCGGCAGATGCGACAGTTAGCGAACGCCGGACTGACCACCTTCGACTGTGGCGACATCTACGCAGGAGTGGAAGCGCTCCTCGGGAAGCTGCTCGAGATCTCGCCGGACGTTCAGGTCCACACCAAGTTCGTGCCGGATCAAGATGCGCTGCCCGGCATCGACAGAAAGCACGTGGAAGGGATTATCGACCGGTCTCTGCGCAGACTCGGCGTCGAACGGCTGGACCTGGTGCAGTTCGCCTGGTGGGACTACGAGGTGCCCCGCTATGTCGAGACCGCGGTCTGGCTGGATGAGCAGCGGCGCGCAGGAAAGATCCGCCTGCTCGGGGCCACCAACTTCGATGTGCCGCATCTGGCGGAGATCGTCGCGGCCGGGGTGCCGATCGTTGCGCACCAGGTTCAGTACTCGCTCCTCGACCGGCGGCCCGAGCGCGGCCCTGAGCACGGCCCTGAGCAGAGAATGCTGGGGTTCTGTCGCGAGCACGGCATTCACTTGCTGGCCTATGGCACGCTCGGCGGCGGTTTTCTCTCGGATCGCCACCTGGACCGGCCCGATCCCGTGCCGCCGCTCGCCAACCGATCCCTGGTCAAGTACCGGCTCATGATCGACGAGTTCGGGGGGTGGAGTCGGTTCCAAGACCTGCTCGGCACACTGGCTCGGATCGCCTCCCGACACGGAGTCAGCATCGCCAATGTCGCCACGCGCTGGACGCTTGAACGAGCCGGCGTTGCGGCGGCCATCGTCGGCGCCTTCGACGCCGGCCACCTCGACGACAACCTGAGGGTGTTCGGCTTCGAGCTGGCCAAGGAGGATCTCGAGTGTCTCGAGCCCTTTGCGGACGCGGGCCCGCCAGGCGATGTCTACGCTGCCGAACGCGTACCCGACGGGCGCCACGCAGCGATCATGAAGTACAACCTCAACCGTGAGGCAAGCGATTGAGGGACTCGCAGTGAGGCCCTCCTACGATCTGAAGCGCTGCCGCGCCCGCATTCCGGTCTTGGCGGACAGCATTGCGCTCGCCAACTGTTCCCACGCGCCGAGGACCGAGCCAGCCCGCCGGGCGGTCGAGAGCTACCTCGCGGACTGGGGCCGCGCGGTCATGGACTGGGACGTCTGGATGGAGCAGGTCGACCAGGCCAAGGCGGAGTTCGCTGCTTTGATCCATGCTTCGGTGGAAGAGGTGGCCATGATGCCTTCCGTGACGGCGGCGGCAGCGGTTGTTGCCAGCACTTTCGATCATGTGCGGCCACGCAACCGAGTGCTGGTCAGCGAGGCCGAGTTCCCGACCGTGGGGCACGTCTGGCTGGCACGCGAGCGTCATGGGGCCGAAGTTCGGTGGGTCCCGCTGCGCGATGGTGTCGTGCCGCAGGAGGGATACGCCGAGCTGCTCGACGACCGCACCGAGCTGGTCTGCGCCTGCCACGCCTTCTACCAGAACGGATTCAAACAGGATGTCGGCGCGATCGCGCAAGCGGCCCATGAACAGGGAGCCCTGATCTTCGTTGATGCCTACCAGACCGCCGGCCTTCATCCGGTGGACGTGCGCGAGCTTGATGTCGATTTTCTGACCTCGGGCGTTCACAAATTCCTGATGGGAATTCCGGGCATCGCCTTCCTCTACGTGAAACGCGAGCTGATCGATCGCCTCGAACCGTCTTTCACGGGATGGTTCGGCCGTGAGGACATCTTCGCGTTCGATCCGAAACGTCTGGACTGGGCGGCGACGGCGAACCGGTTGGAGATGGCCACGCCGCCGGTCGTCAACGCCTACGTCGCTCGCGCCGGGATCGCCCTCATCCGGGAGATCGGCTGCGAGGCGATTCGGGAATGGACCGACGCGCTCTCGCAGCGTCTGATCGACGGCGGGCTGGCGCGCGGCCTGGAGATCTACGGCACGACCGACGTGGCGCGCAAAACCGCGACCACGGCCTTCGTCTGTCCGGGCAACGCGGAGGTCATCGAGACACGGTTGCTCGGGCGTCGGATCCATGCCGCGGCGCGGGGACGGGTCATTCGTCTGGCTCCTCACTACTTCAACAGTATCGAGGACATCGAAACCGGTCTCGATGCCCTGGCTGACCTGCTGGCAAGTCAATGAGCGGCGAACGAGAGATCTTCGGCTCGCGATTCGGCCTGCTGATGACGATGATCGGTGTGGCCGTGGGCCTGGGCAACGTCTGGCGCTTTCCCTACATGGTCGGGAAGTTCGGAGGAGCGTCGTTCGTCGCGATTTACATCCTGGCCGTCTTGCTCTTGGGCATCCCCACCTTGATGGCGGAATGGGCGCTGGGGCGCCACGCTCGCCTCGGTCCTTTCGGTGCCTTTGCACACGCGGGGCTTCCCCTGGGCCGGTACGTCGGCTGGTTTTTCTTCTTCGTGGTCACGGTGGCGACGGGCTACTACTCGAACGTCATTGGCTGGGTGCTGTACCACGGCATCGGCGAGGCCCTGAGTCTGGTCCGGGTATCCTTCGATACATCGGCAATCCTGCCGCCGGCGGAGGGGTTCAGTTCGAAATCTCTCGCGCTGCAGCTCGCCTGTACGGCGTTCGTCCTGGTGTCGTGTGCGGTCGTCCTCGTGAGAGGCCTGCACGGAGGGATCGAACGAGCGAGCAAGCTGATCATGCCGACCCTGCTGGGCATCGTAATGCTGCTCGTTGTTCGGGCGTTGACGTTGCCCGGTGCATGGGAAGGCGTCCGCTGGTATCTGCTGAAAGTCGACCTCAGCCAGCTCGATGGTGGGGTGGTTCTCGCCGCCCTCGGCCAGGCTTTCTTCAGCCTGTCGCTGGGCGGAACCTTCATGGTCGTCTACGGCTCCTACCTGGCCCGCCAGGAAGAGCTGGGTCGGAACGCGGCATGGACCGCCGGCGGGGACCTTATTGCCGGCTTGCTGGCGGGCCTGGCGATCGTTCCCGCGGTGATCGCGCTGGGAATGGAGCCGGGGAGCGGTCCCGGCTTGATCTTTTCCACGCTGCCCAAGGTATTCGATCAGATTCCCTTTGGAGGATTTTTCGGACTGTTGTTCTTCGTCGCGCTTTTCGGGGCCGCCTATCTGTCCGCGGTGGGAGCGCTCGAGGTGTTGGTCGCGGGAATCACGGACAACACCTCGCTGTCTCGCACCGCGGCCGTGTGGTTGATGACTGCAATCGTCTTTGTCCTGTCGGTACCGCCGATGATCAATATGCGTATCTTCGTGCCCTGGGACCTGACCTTCGGATCCGGCATGCAGACCTTGGGCGCGCTGTTTGCCGTGATCACGGTGGGTTGGTGCATCGATCGTCACGCGGTGTTGCGCCAACTCCGGCCCGAGGGGCCTACCCGCTCGACCGTCTGGCTTTACCACTGGCTACGCTTCGCCGTCCCCGCAGCGATTCTTTTGGTTGCCGGGTGGTGGCTTCTAACCTCGGCTCTCTAGCGGGCCCGTTGCTCGGCGACTGCATCTGGCTCGGCGCTGGCACCAAGAGCGTAGAGATAGCGTAGCCCGCGCAGGTAGATCTCATCGCCGACGATCGCGGGCGAGGCGGAGAAGGTGTCTTCCAGGCGGTTCACGGCCAGCACTTCGAACTCGTCGCCTTGCCGGAGTACCACCGTGGTGCCGCCGCGGCCGATGACGTAGATGCGGTCGGCAGCCGCCACCGGCGAAGCGAAGACCGTGTGGATTCCCGGCAGTCTCCGAGGACCGAAGAGAGTCTCTCCGGTTCGCCTATCAACCGCGGTCAGGATGGCCTGGTTGTGCTTGAGAAACACCAGCCGATTCCGGTCCAGGAGCAGGGACGGCACATACGGCGTGTCGTGCCGACGGGTCCAGGCGACCGCGTCGGTCCCGGTGATGTCACCCCGGGCCGCCTCGAGCCGAATCGCCAGCATCGCCCGGGTGTCGTAGCTGTTGGCCACAAAGACCATCCCGTCGCCCGCGACCGGCGAGGCGACGACATTCCGTGATAGCCCGCCGCATTCCCAAAGCACCTCCCCGGTGGCCAGGTCGTACCCGCGCACGCGGTGGGTGGCGCTGACGATCACTTGCGCTCTGCCCGCGTGCTCGACGACCAGAGGCGTCGACCAGGAGGTGATCTCGTCTCGCGCCGCACGCCAGCGCTCCTTGCCCGTTCGCTTGTCCAGCGCCACGACGAAGGACTGCCCCTGATGGTCCCAGTTCACAACCAGCGTGTTACCGTGCAGCGCCGGAGAGCTGCCCTCTCCGTGGCCGTGGAAGGTCTCCATGTCGCCGAGATCGGTCTCCCACAGGAGATTGCCGTCCAAGTCCAGGCCGTAGATGCCGCGAGAGCCGAAGGAGGCGATCAAGTGCTCGCCGTCGGTGACCGCCGAGTTGGAGGCCCAACTCCCGGTGACGTGGGTGCCCTCGTGCGGCGCCTCGCGGCGCACTGTTCGCCGCCACACGATACCGCCATCGTCGCGGCCGATGGCGAGTACCACGAACTCAAAGCGTCGCGAAGGCGCCATGTTGTCGTGCGCACCGGGGGCCTTGCGGCCGGCGGCGCCGACCTCTTCGCCGTAGGGCACGGCGGTGGTGAGAAAGACCCGGTCGCCCCAGACCACCGGGGTCGAATGCCCCATGCCGGGTAGCGCACGCTTCCATCGGATGTTGTGGCGGATGTCGCGGTTCTCGGCCCACTCGAGCGGCGGATCGGCGTTGGGGGCGACACCGGTGCCGAGAGGTCCCCGCCACTGTCCCCACTGGCTGTTCGGATCTAATGTCCCGTCCGGTAGCGCCGCCAATGCCGCGAGGGTTGTCAGGGCCAGGACCGCAACCAAGCAAGCCGCGAAACCAATGCTCGCGGCGAGTGTCGAGGATGGCAGGCCGGACTTGGCACGACCGTCCTCAACCATCTTTGGCGCCCTCTTCCCGCAGGGCCTGACGCAGGAAGTCCGAGTCCATCGCGTCAGCGGGCCGCAAGGTCTCCTTCATGCGCAAGAGGAGGCGCTTGCCCGCGACAGGAATCCGACGATTTCGTCGGCGACGCGCACGACGGCGTATCTGTCGAGTTCCGAATCCTCCATTTCAGCCACCGCGTTGTCCGCCAGACTCGACAGAGCTTGCTTTACGGCCCGGATGTTCTCTACCGACGGGTCGACGAGTAGATCGATGTCCCGCGTACCGCGCGTGAAGCCGTGGAAGATGACGGCGAAGCCGCCGATCAGGAGGTAGCGGGCGCCGGCTTCGTTGAGTCGTCGGCAGAGTTCGGCCAAGTCTTCGAGTTCCGGCGCGCGTGGGTAGCGGCCATCTGACGAGTCATCCATCGATCGGCCTCCTCATGTGTGACGAAGCGATGGAGCCCGCGCGGGACCAGCGGCGAGCGACGAAGTCTGTTGATGGTGCGCTGGAGGATCGCCGCGTCGACCAGGACGTCACCGCCCTCCGGTCGCCGTGTGTGTACCTTCATGAGGACTGGTGGGTCGGGCGTATCGCGAAGTGGGGTCACATAGAACAGTATACTCGTTGAGGGGAAGAGTGGTGCCCCAGTGCCAAATGAGGTGCCCGCTCATCAGGCCAGCCAATGAGGTTCCATGCTTGTCGTGCTGTAGATCCGCCAGCGGCGGCTTGACTCATTCTCTGACTGTGATTATACTCATGATATGAGTAAGAGACTACAGGTGCTCTTGGAAGAGGCCGAGTTCGACCAGATCCGGGCCATCGCTCGCCGGCATCGCATGACGGTCGCCGAATGGGTGCGCCAGAGCCTTCGGCACGCGCGCGCCCAAGAGCCCGCAGCGGATTCCGAGACCAAGCGGGCGGCTCTCGAGCGCTCGGTCGAACATTGTTTTCCGACCGGCGATATCGATCAGGTGCTGGCCGAAGTCGAGAGTGGCTACGCGGGGAGAACCACCTGATTTTTCTGGACTCCAACATTCCGATGTATCTGGTGGGGAAAGCCCATCCGAACAAGCAGCGGGCGCGGGAGCTTCTCGAGCGCTTCATCGAGGCACGGGAGAAGCTGGTGACCGACGTCGAAGTGTTTCAAGAGATCCTCCATCGGTACGCGGCGATTCGGTGTCGCGACGCCATCGAACCCGCGTGGGCCGTCCTGGCGGATCTTACGGACGAAGTCTTCGCCCTTGACCTGGAATTGGTTGCGACCGCCAAGAGTCTGCTGCTGGAAAAACAGCAACTCTCGGCCCGCGACGCTATCCATGTGGCCGTCATGGCAGCCCAGGGCGTCGAGCGCATTATGACTTTCGATACCGGTTTCGACCGGATCGAGGCCGTTCGCCGCGTGTATTGAGGGGTGCTCGGAGAGCGCCCTATCTCCGCCGAGAGAGTCACGATAGTCTGAAAAAAGACCCGCCTCGGCGCAGCCGGTTGGGTTGAGGCTGCCGGTTCTGGTGGTGGCGCCCAAGCCGATCGTGGTCGAAGCGAGGATTCCCTGCAAAACCTCGTTGGTGATCACCGTGCCTCATACCGAGGGCTGCCAGGCCGGGTCCTACTGAGCGCGCGGTATCAGTCGCGCTCGAATCTGCGCCAGACGTCCGCGATTGCCGTGCGTTGCGCTTCGAGCCAGGTTCTTGCCGGCGCCAAGCGTCTCTCGAGGTAGGACAGGTCGAGATCGCCAGGCGCACCGAGATGCCGGCGCGCGCGCCAGCTCTCGGCCGGGTCTCCGGATGCGGCCGGGTACGCCGACGCGGGGTCGCTTGCGACCTCCCGGTAGGCCTTGCGGAACGCTTGCCCGTCCGCGACGCGCTGGTAGACAGCATCGGTCGCCGCCGTCGCCGGAAGAACCCCTTGGCGACAGCGCTCGCGGTCGACGGTCATGGTCTCGAGTACGCGCGCCATGGCGGCGCAACAGTCGGTGGCGAGCGGTAGGCCGCGCAGGAAAGGCTCCTTGGTCAGCTGCAGGTCGCGGTGATACCCGAGGCCGACGGCGCCGTAGATGCCGGTGACCTCGGCGTGCAGAGCCCGGCAGCGACCGGCCGAAGCGCGAATGATCTCGAGTACATCGGGATTGCGCTTCTGCGGCATGATGCTCGATCCGGTCGTGGTTTCCGAGCCCAGCGAAAGATACCCGAGTTCCTCGGCCGAGTAGCGGATGAGATCGGAAGCGAGCCGGCCGAGGTCGGTCGCAATCGACGCGGCAACGGACAGGGCGTGCGCCTCGGTTCGGCCGCGGTCGTTTTGGACCGCCAGCGTATTGACCTGAACGCACGCGAATCCCAGAAGCCTGGCGACCAGCTCGCGGTCGAGACTCAGGGCCACGCCGAAGCCGGACGCGCTCCCCAGCGGAGAACGATTGAGGTGCTCGTAGGCCGTGCGCAGCCAGGGCATCTGATCGAGCAGGCCTTCGGCATTGGCGGCGAAGAAGTGGCCGAGCGTGGACGGCATGGCCTGGCGGGTGTGGGTGGTGCCGGCGATGCTGGTCTCGGCGTGCTCGGCAGCGAGCTTGCCGGTGGCTTCGACCAGGGCGAGGAGCTGCCCGGTGAGATCCAGGACGGCCTCGCGGCCCCAGAGTCTGAGCGCCGCGATCACCTGATCGTTGCGGCTGCGCCCGGTGTGGATCTTGCGCCCGGCCTCGCCGAGCTGGGCTGTCAAGCGATTCTCGATCGCGGTGTGACCGTCCTCTTCCGATCGCTTGATTCTGAACTGAGTGTCGCTCGTGATCGCGCGAAGCTCGTCCAGCAGTCCACTGAGTTCGGGCTCGGTCAGAACGCCGATCGCACCCAGCATGCGGGCGTGGGCGGCGCTCGCCAGAGCGTCGAAGCGCAGGAGTTCCAGATCGAGCTCCGGGTCACGCCCGACGGTCAGGCGCGAGATCAGTTCCTCGGGCCGCGGCTCGCCACTTGTCCCCGCGGTCCCCCACAACGTGGTCATTGCGTTCCCGTTCGAACGATCATGCGATGTGCTTTGAGCCGCAGGGCGTTGATGCGGATGAAGCCGAGGGCGTCGGTCGCGTCGTAGCCGCCTTCGACATCCATTGAAGCCAGGTTCTGATCGTACAGCGAGCTGGGCGAGACGCGGCCGCGAATGCTGGCCTGGCCTTTGTAGAGTCGCAGGCGCACGTCGCCATCGACGAGTTCCTGGGCCTGGGCAAACGCGGCGCGAACGAAATCCATCTCCGGACTGAACCAGAAACCGTTGTAGATCAACTCAGCGAACTTCGGCGACAGACCATCGCGAAGGCGAAGCACTTCGCGGTCCATCGCAATGCCCTCGAGATCCCGTAGCGCGACGTGGAGGATGGTGCCGGCGGGGGTTTCGTAGACGCCGCGAGACTTGATGCCGACGAAGCGATTCTCGACGATGTCGATGCGACCGATTCCGTGCAGGCCGCCGAGTTCGTTGAGCCGAAGGTACAGGGCGAGCGGATCCTCGATCGTGCTGGTCGCGCTGGTCGCGCCGGTTCGACCTTCTTCCAGAAGCGCCACCGGCCGAGCATCTTTGAACCGCAGCGTGATCTCGGCCGGCTGGTCGGGTGCGTCGAGCGGCGAGGTCGTCAACCGGAACATGTCGTCGGTCGGGGCAGTCTCGGGATCTTCCAGAACGCCGGCTTCGTAGCTGCAATGCATCAGATTCTCGTCGGTGCTGTAGGGCTTGCTCTCGGTGACGTCGATGTCGAGCCCCTGCTCGGCGGCGTAGCGAAGCAGGTCTTTGCGGCCTTTGAAGCGGTCCAAGAACTCGCGATCTTTCCATGGGGCGACGACGGTCATGTTCGGAGCCAGAGCTGCGTAGGCGAGCTCGAAGCGAACCTGATCGTTGCCCTTGCCGGTGGCGCCGTGAGAGAGGGTGGTCGCACCGCAAGCGCGCGCCACTTCGATCTGTTGCTGCGCGATGATCGGGCGCGCCAGAGCCGTGCCGAGCAGGTAGCGGCTCTCGTAGACGGCGTTGCCGGCGAGCGCCGGGAAGATGAAATCGGTGACGAACTCCCGGCGCAGATCGGTCACGACCACATCGGCGGCGCCCTGGGCGCGCGCGCGGTCCGCGACGGCGTCGAAGTCCTCCCGCTGGCCGACGTTGGCGACGAAGGCGACCACTTCGTAACCGCGTTCCTGAAGGAACCGAAGGATACACGCGGTGTCGAGACCTCCGCTGTAGGCCAGTACGATCTTGTTGCTCATGGTGACTCCTTCTAGAGACGGAAAAAAACGAGCCCCCGACCTCTCCGGCCGGGGGCTCATGTCGTCGAACGAAACGATGGTTCTCAGATCACGGTTTTCCGGCTACCCGTCGCTGATACTCGGCGTTGGCGCTGGCGCCCCTGAGAAACACTCATCGAGCGCGAACCATAAGGCTGCCCCTGGCGTCTGTCAAGACGGCGTACAGTCAGGACGAAGCCGTCCAGGATCTCGACGTGTTCGACCTGGCCCGGTGGTAGAGCGCAAAGAAGATCGCTAACGCGATCAGTCCGCCGATTGGCACCAGAAAGCCGCGACTCAAGGAATCTGCCAGTGCTTCCGGGGCCACGGCTTCCGAGGCTTTGGCGGAGGCTCGAGACAGGCGGCCGGTCAGCCACGGCAAAAGCGCACCACCGAAGCCGCCGCAGGCCATCAACAGGCCGGCGACATGTGATCGGCTCGAAGCGGTGACCGCCGCAAGAATCGAAACGGTCAGGGGGTATAGGGCGGCCAACCCCAAGCCGGAAAGCACCGCGCCCACGGCGACGGCAGAGCGTGAGTCCGCGAGAAACAGGCAGACTGCGCCGGTTGCGGCGACAGACAGCGAGACTGCATACACGGTAGCCTCGCTCAGGCGCTCGAGCACGATGGCCGCGATGGCTCGACCCGTCAGCAGTGCGCCCCAGAAGCCGGAGCCGATGATCAGGGAAACCACCGTGCGCTCGGTCGAGAACTGGTCCGACAGAGTCACCAGCCAACCACCGATCGAGATTTCGACGCCGACGTAGAAAAACAGCAACGCGGCCACGAGAAGCAGTAAGGGAGGTGCCGAGTGTCGCGGCGCGCCGTTGGCTGCGGCGGTGTCGGCTCCGTCTGGTGCCGGATTGCTGAGTTTGAGAGCCATGGCCACGCTGGCGGTCGCGGCCAGTAGCGCGAGAAGCTCGAGCAGGCCGAACGCTCCGAGCGACTTGGCGAACATTGCGAACAGCAGTGGGCTGGTCACCGCTCCGAGGCCCCAAATCAGATTCAGGGTCGAAAGCGCTGCCCCACGGTTCTCCGGGTTCTTGCGGGCGACCATGAGATTCGAGCCCGAGATCACGAGGCCCAGCGAAAAGCCCGAAACCGCCATGAAAAGACGGGCGAGCGGCCAGCCGCCATACGCTAGTCCCAGGAGCGATACCGCGGAGAGCGCGTAGCCGGCGACAAGGCTCCGGCGCAGGTTGAGACTGGACACGATCGCCCCGATCGAGCTGGCGGAAAACTGCACCAGGAAGAGAGATCCGGTTTGAGCGTGGTCGATGTTCCAGACGGCCTCGAGCTCCGGGATCAGGGGTCCCAGGAGCACCGCGGTCACACCGGTCAGGAGGAAGCAGGCGTGGAGAAGCAGTCGCTCCGAGTTCAAGGTACTCGAGGCACGCGGGGCACTCGGTTGGGGCGAGCGGTTGGGTTGGGCTTTCGTCATGGTGAGAGGTAGGCGGAGGGAGGCGGTCCGGCAGGCTGCGTCCGGCTCCGAGTGACGGCATTCTAGCGATGAGTGTGCTGAAGCCGGGGTGAAACCAGCGTCGAAAGCAGGACGTATAGCAGCTGATAGGGTCGCTCGCTATGTTGGTTGTCTTGCTGGTCGTCTGTGTTTTCCTCTTAGCCTGGGCGAACGGAGCCAACGACAACTTCAAGGGCGTGGCAACCCTCTATGGCAGCGCCACGACGACGTTTCGGACGGCGCTGGTATGGGCCACGGGAGCGACCCTGGCCGGAAGCCTGGTGTCGGTGGCTTTCGCTTCCAAGTTGGTGAGCGCGTTTCGCGGCAAGGGTCTGGTGCCCGACGAGTTCCTCGGAGTCGGCCTCCTGGTCGCAGTCGCCGGGGCCGGTGCACTGACCATTCTGCTGGCCACGATGCTCGGCATGCCGACTTCGACGACCCACGCCTTGACCGGCGCGCTGGTCGGAGCCGGCGTTGCGGCGGCCGGCGCTTCGGGAGTCGGCTGGGGGCCGCTGGCGACCAAATTCGCGCAGCCGCTGCTCTTGAGCCCGCTGCTCTCGATCGCGCTCACGGCATTGCTCTACAGCGTTTTTAGATTCGGACGCCAGCGATTGCGGGTCGAGAAAGAGACCTGTGTCTGTATCGGAGAGCGGGGAGAGAGGAAGCTCGTGCCGTTGGGCGCGCTCGCAATGTCTACGGCTGGCGCGGGATCGGCGACATCGCCGGTATCTGTGGTTGGCGGAACTCCGCCGTTCGAGCTCGGCGTGGGGCAAGCCAGCGAATGCGTCGAGAGGTACTCCGGCCGGGTGTTCGGAATACGGGCGCAGGGAGCGGTGGACTTTTTTCACTATCTGAGTGCCGGGGCGGTTTGTTTTGCGCGGGCGGTCAACGACACTCCCAAGATAGCGGCGCTTCTCTTCGGGGTGGTGGCACTCGGGAGTTCGTTGACGACGCCGGCCCTGGGCGCGGTCGCGCTGGCCATGGCCGCCGGCGGATGGTTCCACTCGCGCAAGGTTGCCGAAACCATGTCCAAGCACATCACGGTGCTCAACACAGGTCAGGGGCTGACCGCGAACCTGATGACGGCCTTCCTGGTTCTGGGCGCATCGCGGATGGGTGTGCCGGTGTCTACGACCCACGTCTCGTGCGGCGCGATCTTCGGCATCGGGCTGGTCAACGGCAAGCGTGAGTGGCGCACGATCGGAAAGATCGGTGCGACCTGGTTGACGACTCTGCCCCTTGGCTTCGCGCTCGGGTTCGGGTTGTATTGCCTAACCTAACCTAACCTAACGCCAGCTCGAGGAGGGTTTTCTGTTCGAGCTGGTGGGCCTTGAACGATCCGGTAGCCGGGCTGGCGCTGGCGGATCGCTTGATCGAGCGGACATGGCGGCCACGGCTGACGCGCTCGATGCGCGGTATGACGAAGAAAAGCGCCCCCATGTTGGCGGGCTCTTCCTGGACCCAGAGAATCTCGCGCGCTTCGGAGTGCCGGTCGAGTTCGGCTCCGAGTTCGCGGTGCGGAAATGGATAGAGCTGCTCGATCGAGACGATGGCGATGTCGCGGCGCTCCTTCTTTTCTCGCTCCGCCCTCAACTCGTGGCCGATCTTGCCGGTGCAAAGGATGACGCGTCGAGCCCCTTCGACGGTCTGATCGGGCGCGACGTTCCAGAACTTGTCGCGCGACAGGGCTTCGCGCGGCGAGGCCGCCGCCGGATGTCGCAGCATGCTCTTGGGAGTGAAGACGATCAGAGGCTTGCGCCACTTGCGCAGAGCTTGCCGGCGCAGAAGGTGAAAATACTGAGAAGCGGTCGACGGGTAGGCGACCTGAATGGCATCCTCGGCGGCGAGCTGGAGAAAGCGCTCCATTCTCGCGCTCGAGTGCTCGGGCCCCTGACCCTCGTAGCCGTGCGGCAGGAGAACCACCAGACCCGACAGCAGCCCCCACTTGTCCTCGCCGGCAGTGACGAACTGATCGAAGATGATCTGGGCGCCGTTGGCGAAGTCACCGAACTGGGCCTCCCAGACAACCAGCGCTTCGGGATAGTCACGACTGAAGCCGTACTCGTAGCCGAGAACGGCGGCTTCCGAGAGCACCGAATTGTAGATTTCGAAGGTCGCCTGGTCCTCGGATATGTGATCGAGCGGGCGATACGCGCTGCCGTTCTCGAGATCGACGAGAACCGAGTGTCGATGGCTGAAGGTCCCCCGGCAGGTATCTTGGCCGCTGATCCGTACCGGCAGGCCGGCTCCGAGCAGAGACGCGAGCGCCAGGGCTTCGGCCATGCCGAAATCGAGCTGGCGCCGGCCGCCGCCCATTTCCCGGCGCTGCTCCAGGAGCTTGAGGAGCTTGGGGTGGGCGTTGAAACCATCGGGAACTCGGGTCAGCCGGGCCGTGAGCCTCTCGATGTCTGCTACCGAAAGACCGGTCTCGACTTCGAGTTCGTCACGATGTTTGCCGCCTTCGAAAGCTTCCCAGTAGGACGGCATCTGCCGCAAGACGGGGATCTCCTGTAGGGCTTCGGCCTCTTGCTTGGCCTGGTCGAACTCGCTACGTACGGTAGCGACCAGGGTGTCGAGCTCCGCCGAAGAGGTATTGATCCGTTCGGCATAGGACTTCCACAGTGGCGGCCGCGCCTTGATCTTGGCGTAGAGGTCAGGCTGGGTGAGGGTCGGGTCGTCGATCTCGCTGTGGCCGTGGCGCCGAAACCCGATCAAGTCGACAACCACGTCGCTTCCGAACTCGTAGCGGTAGGCGATCGCGATTTTCGCCGCGCGCACGACCGCGTCCGGATCCTCTCCGTTGACGTGAAAGACGGGAATCGGCAATCGCTTGGCGACGTCCGAGGCGAATCGAGACGAGTGAAGCGCCGCCGGTTCGGTGGTGAAACCGATCAGGTTGTTGACCACGATGTGGACCGTTCCGCCCACCGAGAATCCATCGATTTCGGCGAGGTTGAGGGTCTCGGCGACGATTCCCTGGCCGGCGAAAGCGGCGTCGCCGTGCATGACGATCGGGACGACCTTGTGTCCGTCACCGTCGTCCAAGCGCTTTTGCTTGGCCCGCACCCGGCCCATCGCGACCGGACCGACGGCTTCGAGGTGGCTGGGGTTGGACACCAGGTGGATGCTGATCTCGCGCCCATCGCGCGTCGCGTACGTGCCCGTAGCCCCGAGGTGATACTTGACGTCGCCGGCGCCAAAGATGCTTCGGGGCGCGACATCCTCGAAACCGGCCAGCAGTTTGGACAGCGGTACTTTGACCACATGGGCCATGACATTGAGGCGTCCGCGGTGGCTCATGGCCAGAACGACGTGCACCACCTCGCGCGCAGCGGCTGCCTCGAGCATTTCCGTGAGCAGGGGAAGCAGTGCTTCCAGGCCTTCGACCGAGAAGCGTTTGTTGCCGATGTAGCGGCTCTGAAGCGTCTCCTCGAAGGTGGCCGCCCTGAGCAGCAGCTCGAGAATTATCGACCTCGAAGGAGTTTCGCTTGCGTTCTCCATGGCGTCGGCGATCCAGCGCCGTCGTTTCGGGTCCGGAATGTGACCGCACTCGACCGCCAGCGTGCCGCAGTAGAGTTCTCGAGCCCGTTGCAGGCTTTGCTCGTCGGCGCCGTCCGGGTGCAACTCGGGATGACGCTCCGGCGCCAGCCGGCCCAGCCAATCGAGGTCGGCTTCGAGGTAGCCCCAGCGCCGGTAGGCTTCGAGCACAAGGGGGTCGGTCACGAGCCGCCCAGGCTCGGCTTGAAGGTCTCGAGGCGATCTTTCATCCAAAGCTCCTGCTCGGCGGTGAACTCCTCGACGCAGTCGTCGTCGCTGTAGTCCATGAAGTTTCGAACCGGGTCGAGGCCCGGTTGCGAGCAGGTGTCTCGATCGATCGGACAGCCGGAGGCAGGACTCCGCTCGCGCGGCGTGTCGGAGATTCCATCGCCCCTCTTGCCGCATTTGCCTTCAAACGTATGGTAGAGCCCGAGGTAGTGCCCCACCTCGTGCACCAAAGTGTCACCCAGGTCGAAGGGCGCGGCCCGGCCGCCGGGGAAGGTGGAATGCAGAAGGACGACGCCGTGCAGAAAGCTGTCTTCCGGGTAGTCCGAAGGAAAGTAGGCGTAGCCGAGGACATCCTCTTTCGGCCGGCACGAGTAGACGTTGAGAGTTGTCCGCGGGTCGATGGCGTAGCGCTTTTTGAATCGCCTTTCGACTCGCGCACTGAGGCATTTCTTTGCGAATTTGTTCTTGTTGCGACGCGACACGCCACGCAGGGCGAACCGGAAACCGTGCTCCGTGAAAGAGCGGTTGAGGACGTCCAACTGCTCGGCGATCTGCGCATCGGTGACGTCCCAGTCGCCGTTCCTCTTGCGCAGGATGTGGAATTGCACCGGGACCTCGAAGTCCCTCGTGCGGTGCTCGGTACCCGCGGCTCGAAGATACTCGGCGACCGCCGCGCCGATGAACTGCTGCTCGAAGTCGGCGACCGGTCGGGTGGCACAACGGACGCCAGGCTCGAGATTGCCTGTGTCTCTCTGGAGAACGATTCCAGCCTCCAGCCCCTCGCGGTCGAAGTCGTGAGCGATGCCTTGGAGCATTTGTGCCAGCGCACGGTCCTGGGCACCGCCGGGCGTGGCGGCACTGGCGGCACTGGCTGCGCTGGCTGCAATCACGGCGATCATCACGCACAGGGCCGCGAGACGGATGGCGACAGCGTAGAACTTTCGGGTCGGAGTCATGGTCTTTTCTCCCTTTCTCGAGGATTATCGGAGAAGTGGGCGAAGTATAAGGGCTCGATGGCGGTCGAGCCGCTAGAATCCGGCCTTATGTCCTTCCCGAGAGCCGGTTCTCTGTTTCGCTGCGAGGCGGTTCGCGCCCTGGTCTTGGTGGCAATACTTTCGATCTCCTGCTCGGACGGTCGCACACCGGTGGTGCTCTACTCTCCTCACGGGCGCGATCTTCTGGAGCTGGTCGAACACGCCTACGAAGCGATCAACCCCGAGATCGACATCCGCTGGCTCGACATGGGCTCCCAGGAGATCTACGATCGGGTGCGTTCCGAGCGAGCCAATCCGCAAGCCGATATCTGGTTCGGAGGGCCGGACACGATTGTCTCCCGAGGCGCGGCCGAGGGTCTTCTAGCTGCGTACCGGCCGGCCTGGGCGGATCACCTGCCCGCCGAAAGTCGCCACGCCGGAGATCTCTACTTCGGTCTCTATCGAGCGGTGCCGGTGCTGCTCTACAACTCGGCGGCGATCTCGGAAGACGACGCGCCACGGGATTGGCAGGATCTCCTGGATCCGCGTTGGACCGGGAAGGTGGTGATTCGGGATCCGCTTGCGAGCGGCACCATGCGCACGGCTTTCGGGTTGATTCTGGCGCGCTCGGTTGCCGAAACCGGCTCGGAGGACGCCGGTTTGGACTGGTTACGGCGGCTCGACGCCCAGACCTCCGACTACGTCCAGAATCCGGCATTGTTGTTCGAGAAGATCATTCGCCAAGAGGGCTTGGTCACCATCTGGGAGCTAACCGATGCGCTCTTGCTCGAGCAGCGCGGAACGCCGATCGGTTACAACTTTCCGACCAGTGGAACGCCGGTCATCGACGATGTGATCGGTCTGGTTGCCGGTGCGCCTCACGCCGAGGCGGCGCGAGGCTTCATCGAGTGGATCGGAGACGAGGAAGCCCTGATCCTGGCGGCCCGAGAGGCCTTTCGCCTGCCGGCTCGCAACGATCTTCCCGCCGGCTCGTTGCCGGAGTGGGCGCAGCGCGCACTTGCCGAGATCCGGCCGGCCGAGCTCGACTGGAAGCTGCTCGGCGAGAAGGGACAGGAGTGGATGCGGCGGTGGGACCGTGAAGTCCGGAGCAAGGGGTAATCGCCTGCGGATAGGCTCGAATCTACGTCGTTACGCTCCTTCGAGCGTCCTCGACGTACTCAAAGTACGTCTGCGGCACTCTCAGTCGCGGTGCCTGGTATCTTCAGGCCTCTTCGCAAGCGCTGGGTTCGGTGGCTGAGACGATGTCCTACCTGGAACTCGTCAGAATACGGAAGAGCTTTGGCGACACGGTCGTTCTGCGTGAGATCACGCTCGCGGTGGAAGAGGGCGAAACGCTGGTGCTGCTCGGTCCGAGCGGCAGTGGCAAGACGACGCTGCTTCGGGTGATTGCCGGTTTCGAGACCGCCGAGCGCGGTGAAGTGCTCGTCGACGGCCGGTCGGTGGGCGCTCTGCCCCCGGCCGAGCGCAACTTCGGGATGGTTTTTCAGCACTATGCGCTCTTTCCGCACCTGAGCGTGGGCGAGAACGTAGCGTTTGGCCTCGAGTCTCGCGGCAAGCCGAAAGAGGAGGTTCGGAACACTGTCGAGCGAGCTCTGGAGCGGGTCGATCTCGCCGGCTTCGGCGAGCGCAGGATCGACGCCATCTCCGGCGGTCAGCAACAGCGCGTGGCGCTGGCGCGCGCCTTGGCTCCCGAGCCTCGGTTGCTACTGCTCGATGAGCCGCTCTCGAACCTCGATCCGGAATTGCGCGAGCGCACGCGCCAGGAACTGGCGACGACGCTCGCGAACATCGGCATCACCGCCGTTTGGGTGACCCACGAACAGGAAGAGGCCTTCGACGTCGGGTCCAGGGTGGCGGTGCTCAACCGGGGACGGATCGAGCAAGTGGGAAGGCCTGCCGATTTGTATCGAAAGCCCACAACACCGTTTGTGGCGGGCTTCGTGGGGCGTGCGTCCGTGCTCCGAGGTCGGTTGGCCGACGACGGACTGGTGGAGTTCGAGGCTGCCGGCAATGTGAGGATCCGGTTTCCGGTGACATTCGCCCGTGATTCCCGGGCCGCCCCGGGCCAGGAGGTCGAGGTTTACATCCGGCCCGAGGCCTGGGAGGTTGTCGCCCGGGACGTTCCCGGTCGAGACCTTCGCGGCGCGCAGGACAGCGACGTGCTCGTCGGCGAGGTCGTTGGTCGGCGCTTCACGGGACGCGAGAATCTCGTGCAGGTACGGCTCGATCACGGATCGGTGATCGAGGTTGCCACCGAGAGAGACTTCGCCACCGGCGATCGGCTGGAACTCCGTCTTCGCCCCGGCTCGGGTGCACCCATTGCTTTCCCGAGCGGGCGAGATCGAGGGTGAGGGATTCGCGCCGTCTGAGTCCGCCCCGATCGGCCGCTCCTCGCTGGGGGGCCGTGGCGCTGGCGGTCGCGCTCACCTGGATTGTCGGCTATCCGCTCCTGTTGACGCTTCTCGAGGCTCTGGGGATTCCGAGCGCTCCGACGCTCGCCCACTTCGCTGCCTTCGCCGAGCGCTCCGACGAATGGCTGGCACTGTGGCGCAGTTTGTGGATCTCAGGCGCTTCGGTCGTGCTCGCGGCCGCGATTGGCGTGCCGCTCGCCTTCGTGTTCGAGCGGCTCGAGTTTCCAGGCCGCTCGATTCTGGGTGGTTTGGTTGCACTGCCGGTGGCCCTACCGCCGCTCGTGGGCGTGCTTGCGTTTCTTTTCCTCTACGGCGAAAGCGGGTTTTTGACTCGGAGTGTGCAGTACCTATTGGGTCTCGACGGGGCTCCTTGGCGTCTCCGAGGAGCGGGCGCGATTCTTCTGGTCCACGCCTACTCGATGTACGTTTACTTCTACCTCTTCACGCGGGCCGCACTGACGCGACTCGATCCTTCGATGGAGGAAGCCGCTGCGAGCCTGGGCGCCGGCAGAGGCACCCGGTTGCGGCGGGTGGTGCTGCCGTTGTTGCGGCCGGCGCTCGCCGGAGCGGCGCTCCTGACCTTCATGACCTCGCTGTCTTCGTTCTCGGCACCCTACATCTTCGGCGGCGGCTTCCGCGTCATGACGACCCAGATTGTGGCCTCGAAACTCAACGGCGACATTGAGGCGGCGCGGGTCGAAACGGTGGTCCTGGCGTTGGCGGCCGTGACCGGACTGGGAGCCCTGCTGGCGTTCGACCGGCGCCGGGTAGCGGTCGTCGGTGGCGTGCGGGGTCTGGCGCCGCGGCGGCGCACTCTCGAGAGCCGGCGCTCCCGCCTTCTAGCTACCGCCCTGGGATGGACCTTGGCGGTGTTTCTTCTGCTGCCTCATCTGACCCTGGCTCTGGTGTCGTTCGTGCCTCCGGGTACCTGGACGATCGAGGCGGTACCGCCGGTTCTCGACTTGTCGAACTACATCAGGTTGGCCTCGAGCGTCGAGCGACTGCGACCGATCGTCAATTCGCTGTGGATGGCGGCTGTGGCCACCCTCGGCGCTGTGGTCATAGGGTTCGCGGCGGCGCGCAGCGCGATCAGGGCCGGCGGCCGGATGGGTAGGCTGCTCGAGACCCTGGTGGCCCTACCGTGGGCGATTCCGGGCACCGTCTTTGCCATCGCCCTGGCGACGGCCTTCAGCGTCTCGGCGCCACTTGCCGGTCGCTTCGTTTTGATCGGCACTCCGGTGATTCTGCCGCTGGCCTATCTGGTTCGCAGTTTGCCGTTGACCGCACGGAGCGCCTTTGCGGGGTTGCGCCAGTTCGACGGCTCGCTGGAGGAGGCCGCGGCGTCTCTGGGCGCTGGCCGCTGGCGAACGCTTCGCCGCGTGGTTCTGCCGATGCTGCGCCCGGCGCTCGCGGCCGGTGCCGGCCTGGCCTTCATCACCGCCCTGGGCGACTTTGTTACGTCGATCGTTCTCTATACCTACGAGACCCGGCCGATCTCGATCGAGATCCTGTCGAATCTGCGCTTGCAGGAGACCGGCATCGCATCCGCCTACGGCGTGTTTCTGATGATAGCCAGCGCTCTGGCCTTTGTTCTTTGGAGTCGAAAGGAGGCGACTTCGTGAGCGGCGGCGCCGAATTGAAGAAAATCTGGGTGCTGATGGCGACGGTCTTCGTCGACATGCTCGGGTTCTTCATCGTTTTACCGCTGCTGCCTTTCTATGCCGAGAAGCTGGGTGCCGACCCGATTCGGATCGGCGCCATGGTTTCGATGTTCGCACTCGCCCAGCTGGTCTCAGCACCCCTCTGGGGGCGAATGTCCGACCGCTACGGCCGTCGGCCGATGATTCTCATCGGGCTCTTGGTCGCCGCGGTGGCCTACTCGATCTTCGAGGTCGCCGATTCGGTCTGGCTGCTTTTTCTGTCGCGGTTCGTTCAGGGCGCCGCGAGCGGAACGACCGGTGTGATCCAGGCCTATGTGAGTGATTCGATCGACCGGGAAGAGCGCGCCAAGGCCTTGGGGTGGTTGACCGCGGCGACCAGCGCCGGCGTCATGATGGGTCCGGCGGTGGGCTCGCTGGCGGTGGGACGAATCGGCCCAGGCTATCTTGCGGCCGCCGTCTGTTTGCTGAACTTCGCCTTTGGATGGCGTTGGCTGCCGGAGCCCGAGACCTCGAAGGCTGCGGGCCATGAGCGGCAGAGGGGAAGCACGCGTAGAGCGATTCGCGAGTTCTTGCTCCATCCGACCCGGCCGTTGCCGCGTCTGGTCTGGATCTACACCTTCGGCATGATGTCGTTCATGGCTATGAACGGGATTTTCGCGCTCTATCTCGAACGCGTGTTCGGAATCAACGAACGCAGCATCGGATGGTTTTTCATGTACGTGGGAGGTGTTTCGCTGATCATGCGGTCGCTGTTTCTGGGTCCCGCGGTGGCACGGCTCGGCGAACGCAAGGCGATGCGCGTAGGGGCTCTGGGAGTGGCGCTCGGAATGGCTTTGGTACCCTTCGCCGGCTCGATTTGGACGCTGTGTGCCGCCATCACCTTGGTTCCCTTTGGCACGGCGTTGCTGTTTCCGACCACCACCTCGCTGGTGTCTCAGCGCGCCGAAGAGGGGCAGACCGGGATGATCCTCGGGGTTCAACAGTCGTTTGGCGGGGTGGCACGCATGCTGGGCCCGATCTTGGCCGGCGCGGTGTTTCAGTTCGTCGGCATTCGCTGGCCGTTCTGGCTAGCGGCGGTCCTGATGGTCTTCGCGTACCTGATGGCGGGTGGGGTCGGAAGGGCCGAGGGATCCTTGGAGAAGAATCCAAGCTAGTATCGGCCGCTGGTTTAAGACGATGCTTATAGGTAACCGAAAGAGCACTCATAATGCCGGTGTGGATTCGGGATCCCCGAAGGTCGGTTCGACGAGGGCATCTTTTTTCCTCGAGCGGTCGAAATTCGTGGGGATCGCGGTCCTTTCGATCATGCTGTTGCTGATCCCCGCGTTTTCAGAGGGCGCGGCGGGCTCCGGCAGCACTCGCGGTATTCGCAGCGCGGGCTTTGAGAGTCTCGATGTAGCGCCGGCCTGGGCGGGGCATCCGGTAGGCTTCGCGATCGAGACCACCGAGCGGTGGCAGTACGTAGCCTTCTATGATCCTGAGCGTCGGATGACGGTCGCCCAGCGCTCGCTCGACTCTTCGAATTGGACCTTCCAGCGTCTCCCTTCGGTCGTCGGTTGGGACTCCCACAACCACATTGCGATGGCGGTGGACACGGCCGGCTTCGTTCACATCAGTGGCAATATGCATGGTGACCCTCTGGTGTACTTTCGGTCCATCGCGGCGCACGATATCTCGGCGTTCCAACAGCCGGGCATGGTCGGTAGGCTCGAGAAGCAGGTGAGCTATCCGCGGTTCCTTCACGGAGACGATGGGCAGCTGTTCTTTCAGTACCGTGACGGCAAGAGCGGCGATGGCGCCCAGTTACTCAACCTCTACGACATCGACTCGAAGCGTTGGCGCAGCCATCTCGCGGGTCCGCTTCTAGACGGCGGAGGCAAGGAGAGCGCCTATCCGGTCGGACCATCGAAGGGGCCTGATGGCCGGTTCCATCTCGTGTGGATGTGGCGCGACACCCCCAGCGGGGCGACCAATCATGATCTCTCCTATGCTCGCAGCCGGGACTTGCTGCACTGGGAGACCGCCTCCGGCGAGAGCCTCGAGTTGCCGATTCGGCCCGACGATCGCGAGGCCCTGGTCGATCCGGTCGGAGCGGGTGAAGGACTGGCCGGCATCGCCTTCGGTGTCGGTTGGGATGCCCGCAAGCGCCCGATCGTTACCTACTCGAAATACGATGATGCCGGCATAAGTCAAGCCTACAACGCTCGTTGGTCCGGCCGAGAGTGGGAGCCGATCCGGTCCAGTGACTGGAGCTACCGCTGGGACCTCTCGAAAACCGGAACCCTCCGCGAAGAGATCGTGGTCCGGCCGCCGACGGTCACCGAGGACGGCGAGCTGGTTCAGGAGTTTCGGCATATCGAGGAAGGCGCGGGCGTCTGGGTTCTGGACCAGGACACCTTGACGCCGGTCGAGGTCCGGCCGCTGCCCGATGATCTCCTCACATTGAAAGAACCTGAATCACCGTTTCCGGGTATGGAGGTTCGTGAGCTTGTTTTCGACCGACGCGGAGAGTACTTTCTGCGCTGGGAGACTCTGCCGAGTCATCGCGACCGCAAGCGAAAACGGCCGTACCCTGAACCGAGCCGGTTGCGCGTCCTCAGACGAGCGCCAACGGAGCCGGAGCCGAGTTCCGGGCCCGGCGCCTCGGAGTCTGCGGGCGTGGATGAAGTTGCCGTTCCCGACAGCGTGTTTCTCGAGGCCAACGGCGCGCGGATCGGTGTGATCTCGATCGAGGTCGGCAATGTCTTCGATGAAGGCGATCCGACCGAAAACCGAAGGCTCTTTCGGTTGGTGAATCGGTTCCGTCGCAAGACCGGCGAGAATGTGATTCGAGACGAGCTTCTCTTCAAGAGCGGTGACCCGTACTGTCTCCGGCTGCTGGAAGAATCCGAGCGCTTGCTGCGCAGCCAAGGCTATCTGTACGAAGCCGAGATCCGAGCGATAGCGTACCGGCGTCAGAGCGAGGACGATGGAGGGGAGGTCGATGTCGTGGTCAGAACCCGTGACGTATGGACCTTGACGGGCGGCGCCTCCCTCTCACGCAGTGGCGGCGAGAACAACACACGATTTCACCTCGAGGACACGAACTTTCTGGGGACCGGCACGGAACTGGGCGTGAGTCGCGAGTCCGACGTCGACCGCACCAGAACCGAGTTTCATTTTCGGGACTTCAATCTCTTCGGTACGCGCGGACAGATGGAGATTTCTCTGCAGGAGAACTCAGACGGGCATCGCCGGCTTCTGAAGTTGAGGCGCCCGTTCTTCGCCCTTGACACCAAGCGATCCAAAGGCGTCACTTTGCTTACGGAAGAACGGATCGACCCCCTTTTCGAGCGCGGTAAGACGGTTAGTGAGTTCGGTCACCGGATAGAACAACTCACACTTGATTGGGGGTTTTCGCGCGGGCTTCAGAACGGAGTGGCTCGACGTTGGACCCTCGGCTTTACCTTTCTACGCGACCGCTTCTCGCTGCTCGAGGGGCGAGCCCCGATCGCGGACTTCCCACCTGACCGGACGCTTTCCTATCCCTGGCTGGGCTTTGATTGGGTCGAGGATCGTTTTATCGAGGCAACCGATCTCGACAAAATCGCCAGGGTAGAGGATCTCAACCTCGGTACGGTGATCTCGGCCAGGGCGGGTTGGTCCTCGCCGAGGTTCGGCGCCGACCGCGACGAAGCCCTCGTGGGAGTGCAAGCCTCGACCGGGCTTACCCTGGGTAAAGGAGGTCTCCTGCTGGTTGACAGCAACGCCGGCACCCGGTGGTCCGGAGATGGTTTCGCGAACGCCGCGCTCAGCGGATCGGCTCGGCTCTATCGCAGAAACTTCGGTCGACACCTCTTCTTCGCTGAACTGCAAGCGGCTGCGGTCGAGAACCTGGATCCGGAGCAGCAGCTCTTGATTGGAGGCGACAGTGGGCTACGGGGCTATCCGCTTCGCTTTCAGAGCGGTGATCGTCGCCTACTGTTGACTCTCGAACAGCGCTTTTATTCGAAGCGGGAACTGTTCAAGCTGGCCACTCTCGGAGCTGCGGTCTTCTTTGATGCCGGCAGGGCTTGGTTCACGGCTGCCGGGGGCCAAGATGACCTCGGGGTGCTCATGGATGTGGGGTTCGGTCTGCGATTGAGTCCGACTCGCTCGAGCGGAAAGACCGTGTTCCACCTGGATGTCGCGTTCCCGCTCGACGCCGGGGGCTCGATCGACAGCGTCCAATACCTGGTGACCACCAAAGAGAGCCTCTAGAGAACTCCTCCCTTGTCGCGCGACCTATGAGGGTCTTTCAGCAAGCCCCCAGGATGAGACGGTCCGTTGCCGGGCTGCTCCTGGTCTCACTGTTCGGAGGCGGGGTCTGTGCAGCCGAGTCGTCACGGCCATCGGCGGCCGGGGTCGATGCCCTGGACCCGACGGAGATTCGGGCCGTCGCCGCCAGGGTTGCCGACTGGCAGCTCGACCACCCGAACTACGATCCCACCGACTGGACCAACGCCGTCTTCTACGCCGGCCTCATGGCGGCCTCTCGTGTCACCGGCGATTCGAAATATGTCGAGCTGATAACCGACGTCGGCGAACGATCCGGTTGGAGGCCGGGCGTGCGGTACCGGCACGCCGACGACCACGCGATCGCTCAGACCTATCTCGAGCTGTTCAGGATGAATCAGGACCCGCGTCTGGTCGGACCGTTTCGGAGGGCGATCGATCGGATGATGATCGAGCCGGCGAATTGGCCGAAAGCGCATCAAGCGATCGACTACTGGTGGTGTGACGCGCTGTTCATGTCCCCTCCGGCTCTGGCGATGCTGGCCGCTGTGACCGGCGACGGCAAATATCTCGACTTCATGGATCGGCTGTGGCGAGAGGCATACGAACTTCTCTACGATCACAGGGAACGACTCTTTCATCGTGATCTCAGATTTCGCGAACAGTCTGATCCGGTCTTCTGGGCGCGGGGCAACGGCTGGGTGCTGGCGGGTCTGGCCCGTCTCTTGGAGCAGCTACCTGAAGAACGCCCGAGCAGAAATTTCTACGAGCGCGTCTTTCGTGACCTCTCGGGCCGGATCGTGGAGCTGCAAGGCAAGGACGGCCTCTGGCGCTCGAATCTTCTGGGCCACGCCCCGTCCGATCCAGGCGAGAGCAGCGGCTCGGCGCTTCTCTGCTTCGCACTGGCCTGGGGAGTTCATCACGGTGCTCTCGACCGAAAGGACTTTCTTCCAGCGGTGATCGAGGCCTGGGCGGCGCTCTATCGAAACGTCAACGATCAGGGCCGCCTGGGTTGGGTCCAAAAGCCGGGCGCTGAGCCCGGCAGAGTCTCCGCGCGGCACTCCGAGGTCTACGCAAGTGGAGCCTTCCTGTTGGCAGCCGAGCAAGTGTTGGCCCTCCAGCCGGGGTCTTGACCCAGCAGGGAGATCGTGAACAGGTAAACACATGGACACTCTTACGGAACCTTGACGGGTCCGTATATGGTTACTATTGGTTCCTCTCGGCCCAGGGTCTTGGCGAACCTACCTATCCGGTGGCCCGCAGGGCCGTCAGTCTGCGGGTTGCCGAGATCCCGACGAGCGGTCCCAGTGCGAGAACCGCGAATGCCCATAGCCAAGTCACCAAGTCGGCCAGGAGGGGAACCAGCTGGATGGTCACCATGGTGAGGAGGAACCCGAGTGAAGTTTGCAGGGTAAGCGCCGTGCCCACGGCGTGCTGCGGTGCCAACTCGGTCACCAGGGTGCTGAATTGGGCCGAGTCGGCGACCACGAAGAACCCCCAAGTCCAGGCTCCGAGAGCTAGGAGCCACGGACTGGCGCCGAACGTCAGCCCGATTCCGATCGAAGCCAGGCCGCTCAGGGCCATGGCCAGATTGACCAGACGTTCGCGACCGCTGCGATCCGCCGCCCAACCGCCCCAGACACACCCGAGCCCGCCGGCCGCAATCGCGCCGAACGCCAGCGCGTCCTTGCCGATCCAGAGGGAGCCGGACGAATTCCGAGCGCTTGCTTCGAGGGAGGCCGCCAGAAAGACCGGAATCCAAGTCCACATGGCGTAGAGCTCCCACATGTGTCCGAGGTATCCGACCGTCGCCAAGCGGGTCGGTCGGTGACGAAACACCGTTCCGATGAGGCCCCAGGTGAAGGGTCGGCGCTCGAACGGAAACGGCCCCTCACGAAACAAGATCGCGACCAGAAGCGCCGCCACCAGCGAGCCGGCCGAGGTTGCCAGAAGCACGACCCTGAAGTCGCTCGGATTCAGCGCTCGAATCAAATAGGGAGTCGCTTTGCCGATGGTCAGCGCTCCGACCACGGTTCCGATCGCGAGACCGCGTTGTTTTCGAAACCAGGTCGCGATCATCTTCATCGCCGGCGGGTAGACCCCGGCGAGGAAAACCCCGGTAAGAAACCGAAGGGCCAGTGCCGGTCCATATCCTGGGGCGATGACCAGTCCCGCGTTGACCAGAGCACTGCCGATAGCACAGGTCGCGAAGTATGACCGCGAAGAAATTGTATCGGCGAGGTTGAAGAGAGCGGCAGCAGCCGTGCCGAAGACAAAACCCAGCTGCACGCTGCCCACCAGCCAGCCGATCTGGGCGAGATCCAGGCCCCACATCGCTTGGAGTTGCGGGGAAACCGAGCTCGCCGAAAACCATGCCGACATGCCCAGAACCTCCGCCACCGACAGCAGAGCCAGCATCAGCCAGCGCTGGGCGTTTGGTGAGGTGGGCGTAGCGCGATCCTCTTCTCCGGTGACAGCGGGGCGCATGGAATCCTACCGGGGGTTTCTCCTCTCCGGACCGAGGTCTACACCGGCGTTTCGTGAGTCGGCGGTGGCGCGTCGGGCTCGAACAGGATCGAGAAGGTCGAGCCCGCGCCCTCGCGGCTGTCGACGACCAGATCGAAATTCATAGCTCGACACAGCGCGCGGGCGATCGCAAGGCCCAATCCCGTGCCGCCGAATCGACGCGAGGTCGACTCATCGGCCTGAACGAAGGACTCGAAGATCCTTTCCCTGATTTGCGGTGAGATGCCGATACCGGAGTCGATGACGTCGATTCGATGGGGAGTCCGGGTCCCGGGCGCCACGACGACTCGCAGGACGACGGTACCGTGCGCGGCGAAGCGCAACGCGTTGGCGATCAAGTTGTTGAGCACGCCCTTGAATCGCAGCCGCTCGCAGCGAATCGGCTCGAGCCCGGACTCGACCTCCAAGCGGAACGTCACCCCCTGCGCTTCGATGGCTCCTTCGAGGGCCGCCGCGACTGCGGGCAAGAACTCGTCGAGGTCGACGGATTCGAGGGTCATGTCGGCGCGTCCGGCCTCGATCTTGGACAGATCGAGAACGTCGTTGATGAGTTCCAGAAGATGTTTGCCGTTGGCGAGGATGCGCTCGAGGTAGGTGATCTCATCCTGGGTCAAGTGCTCCCCGCGGTCCCTCAGGAGGACATTGGTGAAGCCGATGACCGAGTTGAGCGGCGTGCGCAGCTCGTGGCTCATGTTTGCGAGAAAGGTGCTCTTGGCCTCGTTGGCGTCCTTGGCTGTCTTCATCGCCCGCCGGCTGGCCGCTTCGGCCCGTTTCTGCTGGACCAAGCTCAGACGCAGCTCGAGCTGGCTGACCACCTGACGCCCGAGCGCACGTAGCATATTCTGCTGGTCCGATCCGAGCGTGCGGGGCTTTGTGTCGATCACACACAGCGTTCCGAGGGCGTGGCCGGACGGGCTGAGGAGGGGCGTTCCGGCGTAGAAGCGAATATTCGGAGCGCCCACCACCAGGGGATTGTCGCTGAAGCGTTCATCCCGGCTGGCGTCGGGCACGACCAGGAGCTCGTGGTCGAGGATCGCGTGGGCGCAAAAGGCCAGATCTCGATGGGTCTCGACGACGTCGAGGCCGGTTTTGGCCTTGAACCACTGACGATCGCTGTCAATAAGTGACACCAGAGAAATCGGAGTCTCGCAAACGAAAGCCGCAAGCCGGGTCAGATCGTCATAGACCTGCTCCGGCAGAGTGTCGAGAATCTCGTACTGACGCAGAGCCTCCAGGCGGGCCGTTTCGTCGGGAGGGATGGGAGCGGGTTTCATCGGCTCGAGCTCAGATCTTGTACGGAGACACCGGCGAGGTCGCCGACAAAGCCCGACCCGAAGGCCTTGGACGGCGTCCAGGAGCCGGGCTTCACCTGTCCGGCGAGCACCCGATGCGCGCATTCGACCGACGAGAGTGCCGTGAAGGTATAGCCCTCCGGAGTTTCGAGCGTTCCAGTTACGCGCCTACCGGAGGCGTTGTCGACTTGTCCCCACACGAAGGTTCGGGAGGTCTCGCGAGCGGCTTCGTCCGGGCCGGTCACCGTACGCTGTATAAGCCACTGGAGGAAGCGCTTCACCGGCCGGAGCCCAGCGATGGGTAGCAGCGCCCGGAGGCGTCGCGCCCGGCGGATCGCACCGGGCGACTGGCCGGTGTAGACCCGGATATTGGGAATGCCCGTACTGTGGAAGGCGGTCGAAAGGTCTCCCCAGGGGATCGTCATCGCCCAGCGCGTACCGCAGGAGAACTCTATTTCTTTGGCGTCATAGGCGAGCGGCACCGGGAGTATCTTGCCGTTCTTGCGCACCGCGCCGGCGTCGGGCATTGCCTCGATCATGGTCTTCAATGTGCCGCGGCTGGCCGAGCCGCCGCTGGCAACGAAGGCGAGTTCGAGATGCGTGGCATCCGGCAGTGCCGCGGCCAGGCTTGCGGCCAGGCAGTCCGTCGGCACGACGTCGAAACCGACGCCGGGCAAAAGCACTATGCCGGCGGCTCTGGCCTTGCCACCCAATGGCAGGATCGCCTCGAAGACCGCTATTTCGCCGGTAATATCGAGGTAGTGTGTTGCGGTTGCGAGACAGGCCTCGACCATCGCAGAGCTTGTTCGGACAAAAGGTCCTGCGCAGTGCAGGACCAGATCAACCGCTTCGAGCGCGGTCCGAAGGCTCTCGGGGTGGTCCAGGCCGACGATGCGAACCGGCAGCTCGAGTGCTTGTCCGAGAGTCTTGACGCGCTCAGGGTTCCGACCGGCCAGAATCGGACGCATGCCGCGGCGCTTCGCTTCGCGAGCCGCCAGCTCGCCGGTGTAGCCGGTGGCACCATAGATCATCCACTCGGAGGCAGGCATCTCTCGCATCTTAGTGGACCGTAACGTGTCCCTCGCTCGCGGGCGGGATAAGGTAGGCGGGCGATGAAGATCATCGACGATCTGAGCCCGCACCAGGTTCGCGTTCTTGGCGCTCTGCTCGAAAAGGAGCAGGCGACGCCTGAGTACTACCCTTTGACGGTCAACGCTCTCATTGCGGCTTGCAACCAGAAGAGCAATCGAGATCCGGTCACGCAACTCACCGAGACCGAAGTCGTCGAAGCGATCGACTCGCTCGCCAAGGATACCCTCGTCTGGCGAAGCGACGGAGCCCGAACCGAGCGCTGGCGGCAGTCGATCAGCCGGCGGCTCGAACTCGACCCGGAAGAGAAAGCGGTTTTGACGCTCCTGATGCTTCGGGGTTCACAGACCACCGGCGAACTGCGTTCGCGAAGCACTCGGTTGCACGCTTTCGCAAACCTGGGGGAGGTCGAGGGAGCCTTGCGGCGTCTGACGGCGGAGGGCCGGGAGTTGGCGGTCGAGCTGGCCAGGCGTCCGGGCCAGAAAGAGAACCGCTGGACGCACCTGATGGCTGGTGAGCCCGGCGGCGACGATTCCGGGAAGGCTGTTTCGCCGGTTGTCGTGGGCGAAATCCGGAGCCCTGCGGGTCTAGTCGATCGGGTCGCGGCGCTGGAAATGCAGGTCGCGGAGTTGACGGCTGCCGTAGAACGCTTGGGCTCCGACAATTAGTCCGCAATGATCCCGATTCGAGACGAGAACCCGACCCTTCGGCGCGCGGTGACGACGCTCATGGTGCTGGGCGCCAACGTGCTGGTTTGGGTGCTGGTTCAGGGCATGGGGTCGGAGCCGGCTCTGGTCGAGTCGATCTGCAACCTCGGGCTGATTCCCGGTGAGGTGCTGGGCCAGATTCCGTCCGGTTCCTCGGTTCGGCTCGGCCCCGAGTTTGTCTGTGCGATCGACTCCTCGGGAAGTTGGTGGACGGCGGTGAGTTCGATGTTTATGCATGGCGGCTGGATGCACTTGATCGGCAACATGTGGTTTCTGTGGATTTTCGGCAACAACGTCGAAGACGTGATGGGTCGGTTTCGTTTTGTGCTGTTCTACCTGCTGTGTGGTTTCGCCGCCGGCGCGGCGCAGATGCTGTCGAATCCGGATAGCGCCATCCCGATGGTTGGGGCTTCTGGGGCGATCGGCGGCGTGATGGGTGCCTACGCGGTTCTCTTTCCGAAGGTGCGCGTGCAGACGCTCCTGGTTCTCGGGTTCCTCGTGCGGATGATCAACGTGCCGGCGTGGGGCATGCTCGGATACTGGTTCGGATTGCAGGTTTTGATGGGTCTCCCGAGGCTGGGCAGCGAGGCCGGCGGCGTCGCCTTTTGGGCGCATGTCGGCGGCTTTCTCGCCGGCGTCGTGCTGGTGTTTGTCTTCCGCGATCCGAAGCTCGTAGCCGCCCATCGAGCCGCCACGAGGCGCGCGCTACCCCGGGTCGGCTGGCCGCGCTCCGCCGCCTACAGATAGACCCACCATCGGGTGCGAAGGCGTTCGTGAATCGCCGTGCTAATCCCCATGCCCCAGCCCGGACCATTCATCAGGATCCGTAGCGAGGAGGTGTGGGTTGTTGAAGAACGTTGATCGGAGACGGGGCGTCGCCACCGAGCGCAACGCAGTAGATTCAATAACTTACGCATCCGCAGCAGAACCCTGGTGAATAATCCGGGCTGGCCGGCTGCCCTACCCCCGGTCCCCCATCACTAGGCCGCCGAGGCCGCCCAGAATCGAGCCCTCGCCCTTGCGGGTGCCGCCGGTTTGCGGCGCGGCGGCGTAGATCCGGCTCGCCAGCCGGCTGAACGGTAGCGACTGCATCCAGATCGTTCCGGGTCCGGTCAGGGCGGCGTAGAAGAGACCCTCGCCACCGAAGAGCGCGGTCTTGATGCCCGATACGGTCTGGATGTCGTATTTGACGCTCTCGTCGAAAGCCACCAGGCAACCGGTGTCGAGGCGTAGGGTCTCACCGGCCGCTAGCTCGCGCTTGACCACGGTGCCGCCGGCGTGGGCGAAGGCAAGACCGTCGCCTTCGAGCTTCTGCAGAATGAAGCCCTCGCCGCCGAAGAGCCCGACGCCGAGACGCTTCTGGAAGGCGATGCCTATCGAGATGCCCTTGGCGGCGCACAAAAAGGCGTCCTTCTGGCACAGCATGGTGCCATGCACCTTCAAATCGATTGGCACGATGCTGCCCGGATAGGGCGCCGCGAAGGCCACCGCCTGGCGGGTCGACGCGCCGTTGCCGAACAGCGTCATGAACAGAGATTCGCCGGTGAGAATGCGCTTGCCGGCGCCCAGGAGCGCGCCCATGAAGCCGCCGCCGTCGCTCTTGGCCGAGCCGTCTCCGAAGATGGTTTCCATCTCGATGCCTGGGTCCATGTACATGAAGGATCCGGCCTCGGCGACGCAGGCCTCGCCTGGGTCCAGGGTGATCTCGACGAACTGCATCTCCTCGCCGTAGATCTTGTAGTCGATCTCGTGGGCTTGGCCCACCCCGCCGGGCGGCGGGGGCGGGGGCGCCGCGGAGAACGCGTCCGAAAACTCGGCGCGGTCGGTGATCGGTGCCCATTCGATCATGCCGGGTCCGAAGACGACGGCTTTGCGGTCCAAGGCGCCGCCCTGGATCTTGTCGCTCACCTCCGCGATGCTGTAGGGTCCCTCCTGCTTGCCGTTGACGGCGACGTGCCAGATTTTTTCGCTCATTCAGATCTCCTGCTTCTTCTGTTCCGGGCGGGCTCCGAAATCGTTGTTGTCTTTCTCCTGTCCGATCTCGGACTCTACCGCTTAGCTCGGGCGGCGCTGCCGTGGTCTGCTATCTTTTGGACGTAACCTTCTGAGGGGAAATCGAAGATGAAAGACAGTTTTTCGACATTAAAGACCCTGACCGTTGGCGATCGGACGTATCGAATAGCCCATTTGCCGTCGCTCGAGACCCAGGGCTTCAACATCTCGCGCCTGCCGTTTTCGATGCGGATTTTGCTCGAGAACCTGCTGCGCCGTGAAGACGGCGACGGGGACGTGGTGCCGGCCGAAGATATCGAAGCGATTGCGAAATGGGATCCGAAGGCTGAGCCGTCGGTCGAAATCGCCTTCATGCCGGCGCGCGTGCTGCTCCAGGATTTCACCGGGGTGCCGGCGGTGGTCGATCTTGCGGCCATGCGCGATGCCATGAAGGCGATGGGTGGCGATCCCGAGAAGATCAACCCGCTCCAGCCCGCCGAATTGGTGATCGACCACTCGGTGCAGGTCGATGAGTACGGAACCCAGGCAGCGTTCCTGATCAATGTCGACAAGGAGTACGAGCGCAACCGCGAGCGCTACGCGTTCTTGAAATGGGGCCAGCAGGCGTTCGATAACTTCAAGGTCGTGCCGCCCGGTACGGGCATCGTCCATCAGGTCAATCTCGAGTACCTGGGGAGGGTGGTGATGACGGATGGAGGCCCCTCCTCGGATCGGCCGCCGTTTGCGTATCCGGATTCGCTGGTGGGGACCGATTCCCATACCACGATGATCAACGGACTCGGGATTCTCGGGTGGGGCGTAGGCGGCATCGAGGCCGAGGCCGTCATGCTGGGCCAGCCGATCTCGATGCTGGTGCCGCAGGTCGTGGGTTTTCGCCTGGTCGGCGAACTCGCCGCCGGGGCCACCGCCACCGATCTGGTCCTGACCGTGACCCAGATGCTGCGCGAGCGCGGCGTGGTTGGCAAGTTCGTCGAGTACTTCGGTCCGGGCCTGGCCAAGCTGCCGCTCGCCGATCGCGCGACGATCGCCAACATGAGCCCCGAGTACGGCGCGACCTGCGGCATCTTCCCGGTTGACCAGGTCACTCTCGACTACATGGCGTTCACCGGTCGGTCACCCGAGCTGGTGGAGCTGGTTGAGGCCTACATGAAAGAGCAGGGGCTCTTTCACACGGCGGATTCTCCCGAGGCCGAGTATTCGGACACGATGGAGCTGGATCTCTCGACCGTCCAGCCGTCGCTGGCCGGACCCAAGCGGCCGCAGGACCGGATTCTGCTTTCGGACGTCAAGCGCTCGTTTCTCAGCGGGTTGGAGGATCTCAAGGCGCCAGGTGGTGGCGGCGGCAAGCAGCCGAGGCTGCGCACGGTCGGCAAGTGGGAGAGTGAGGGCGGAACCGCGGTCGCCGAGGCCAACCCCGGGGTTGCGGCGAGTGGGGTTCGGAGCGAGTGGCGGGGCCAAGAGTTCGAGCTCCGCGACGGCTCGGTGGTGATCGCGGCAATCACGTCCTGCACCAACACCTCCAACCCGTACGTCATGGTGGCCGCGGGCTTGCTCGCCAAGAAGGCGGTCGAGTTGGGGTTGGAATCCCGCCCCTGGGTCAAGACTTCGCTCGCTCCCGGCTCGAAGGTCGTGACCGACTATCTGGATGAGGCCGGTCTGACCGATTACCTCGAGAAGCTCAACTTCTACCTGGTCGGCTACGGCTGCACCACCTGCATCGGCAATTCCGGGCCGCTTCCGGAACCGATCAAGGCCGCGATCGACGAGGGCGACCTGGTCGCCTGCTCGGTGCTCTCGGGCAACCGCAACTTCGAGGGTCGCATCGGACCCGACGTTCGCGCCAATTATCTGGCCTCACCGCCTCTTGTAGTGGCCTATGCGCTCGCCGGAAGAATCGACATCGATCTCGCGACCGAGCCTCTCGGCGAGGGCAAGGATGGACCCGTTTTCTTAAAAGACCTCTGGCCCGAGTCGGAAGAGGTCGACCGGGTCGTGAGCGAGTCTTTACACGCCGACATGTTCAACAAGCAGTACGCCGAGGTGTATTCAGGCGACGAGCGCTGGAACGAGATGGAGATTCCGACCGGCGAGACCTACGCCTGGGATCCCGCCTCGACCTACGTCAAGCTGCCGCCCTACTTCGTCGACATGCCGGCCGAAGCCGGAGTGGTGAGCCAGATCACCGGTGCACGCTGCCTGGCCCTGGTCGGCGACTCGATCACCACCGACCACATCTCACCGGCGGGCGCGATCATGCGGGACTCCCCGGCGGGCAGGTACCTGCAGGAGAAGGGGATCGCGCCGGTGGATTTCAACTCCTACGGCTCGCGGCGCGGCAACCACGAGGTCATGATGCGTGGGACCTTTGCCAACGTGCGCTTCCGCAACCAGTTGGTGCCATCGCTCGAGGGCGGATTCACGTTGCACTTCGGCGAGGACGGTTCGGAGACGCCGATGACCATTTTCGACGCCTCGATGAAGTACCGGGACGCGGGCATTCCACTGGTGATTTTGGCCGGCAAGGAGTACGGCACCGGATCGTCACGCGATTGGGCGGCCAAGGGCCCGATGCTTCTGGGCGTCCGCGCGGTCGTGGCCAGAAGCTACGAGCGGATCCACCGCTCGAATCTCATCGGCATGGGCATCCTGCCGCTCGAGTTCAAGAGCGGCGAATCCGCCGATAGCCTGGGTCTCACGGGCAAAGAGTTCTTCGCGATCGAGGGCCTGGCGGCGGCGCTCGGGAGCAGCTTCAGAAAGGGCGCCGAGGTGACGGTCAAAGCCGGAGAGGCATCCTTCGTCGCCACGATCCGTATCGACACCCCGCAGGAGGTCGAGTACTACCGGCACGGTGGGATCCTGCAGTACGTGCTGCGCCAGTTGCTCGACGGGTAGATTAGTTCGGTCGACACGGGGGTCGACCGCTACAACCCACTCTGCCCTGTAGCGGTCGAGCGTGGTTCCGACCTGCTAACCTCCCACACGCTCAGATCGACCATCTTGTCCCGGAGGGGGTTTTCGTGCACGACCAGCTTTTGCAATGGCTTCAGCGGGCCAGCAACTTTGTGTGGGGGCCCTATTTGTTGCCTCCGCTGTTGTTGTTGACCGGTCTTTACTTGACCATCCGCCTGCGCGGAATCCAGTTCACCAAGCTCTGGCACTCGCTCTACCTGGGGCTGATCGTACGCACCGAGCCGGGCGCGGAAGGCGACATCTCGCACTTCCAGGCGCTGATGACAGCTCTTGCGGCGACGGTCGGTACCGGCAATATCGTCGGCGTTGCGACCGCGATTGCCCTGGGAGGTCCTGGTGCCCTGTTCTGGATGTGGATGACCGGCCTCGTGGGTATGGCGACGAAGTTCGCGGAGGCGATGTTGTCGGTCAAGTACCGCACGACCGATGAAAATGGCGAGCAGGCCGGCGGTCCGATGTACTACCTCGCGAACGCGATCAGCTGGAAGCCGCTGGGCAAGGTTCTGGGGTTCCTTTTCGCCGTGTTCGCGTCGGTCGCCGCCTTTGGAATCGGCAATATGGTCCAAGCGCACTCGGTAGCGGACTCCTTGCGCAACTCGTTTGGCATTCCGGTCTGGGTGAGTGGCGTGGTGATCGCGATCTGCGCCGGCGCCGTGATCCTGGGCGGGATCAAGTCGATCGGTCGCTTCACCGGCTTCTTCGTGCCCTTCATGATCGTCGCCTACATGGTGGCCGCGGGGCTGATCTTGATTCTGAACATCGACAAGATCCCAGGAGCCTTGGCGCTGATCTTCGAAAGCGCGTTCAGCGGCACCGCGGCCACCGGCGGTTTTGCCGGAGCGGCGATGGCTCAGGCGATCCGTTTCGGCGTTGCCCGAGGCATTTTTTCGAACGAGTCAGGCCTGGGCTCGGCCGGTATCGCGGCCGCCGCGGCTCAGACCAGGCATCCGGTCCGACAGGCCCTGGTTTCGATGACCCAGACGTTCATCGACACCATCGTGGTCTGCTCGATGACCGGTATTGCGTTGATTGTCACCGGAGCCTGGAGTTCAGGGTTGAATGGCGCGCCACTTACTCAGCTGGCCTTCACAACCGGTCTTGGCGGCGAATGGGGCGGCTGGGTGGTCACGATCTGCCTGGCCATGTTCGCCTTCTCGACGATTCTGGGCTGGAGTTATTATGGCGAGAAGAGCATCGAGTTCTTGCTCGGCGTGCGGGCGATCTTTCCGTATCGCCTCGTGTTTGTCGTTGCAGTCTACTTCGGTGCCGTCCAGAAGCTGGACTTCGTGTGGACGGTGTCGGATGTCATGAACGGCCTGATGGCGCTGCCCAACCTGATCGGACTGCTGTTTTTGAGTGGCGTTCTGGCTCGCGACACCATGGCGTATTTCCGGGAGCAGGAGGACGAGACGAAGGCGTAGCGCGGTTGGGGGCCAGCCCAGAGGAAGTGCCAGAGGAAGTGCCAGCCCAGAGGAAGTGCAGCCCAGAGGAAGTGCCAGAGGTTTCTTGAGAGGAGACGGGTTTGTCGGCCGGCCGGCTGGCTTGTTTTTCAAGAACCGGCCCTAGTCACCAGCTCATCCCGGTGCCCAATCGATCCAGGTGCTCGGCGAGGGTTGTCTGAACGTCTGAACCGGGACCGACGAGCCCCTGTCCGAGGCGATGGACGCGCGGCGCCCATGCACCCGTGACCGAAATCAGGCCGGTAGGGTAAGAGGTGCTAGGAACGAAGGCGAGGGCGGGAAACAGCCTTCCGGAAACGGAACCGATAGGTCACCGTCCCGAAACTTCTCGCTGGCGCTGCGGTAGGCGGACAGGAACCAGTGGTACGCCTGCCAAAGTTCTCGGCGGACTCGCGTCGAGGCACAGTGGGCAAAGGGAGCGGGGCTGGGACTGAAACGCCGAGGCTTCTGGTGAGGATCTATCGCTCGCGCCTCTACACAGGGCTTGGCCCGCTTATCCCCGCTGCACTCTTTCTCGATGTCTGCGACAAGCTCGCGGATGTATTGCCTGGCCACTGAGGGTGCGACATCTCGCCAGCACGGCAGCGGCTCAAGGCTAGCGGTTTGGAGAGTGGCGAAGTCCAGCCGTTCGAAGATCTCGCCGCGCTGGCGAGCCGCAAATTCCCGAGTCCGGTCAAACCAGTAGCCACGAAAGGTCCCGTCCTCGAGCAGAGCTCCTGCACAGTGAGCGCCTGGCCAATCGGCGGGCGCTTCAACCAAACCTTCCTTTGCCGCTTGGGCCAGGATGTAACGCATGCGGCCGATTTGGGCCGCTTCTTCTTCGCTCACGAGAATCGCCTGATAGAGTCTACTCCAGAACGAATCTCGCCAGTTGACGAGGCGTCCGATTTCGCGCGCGATGTTCGAGTTGAGGTACTGCATGAACCGAGCGAGCTGCTGAGCATCGCGGACCCAGAGCAGCAGATGGTAGTGGTTGGCCCAATGGGAGTCCCATCTCTCCGGCCTATCGAACGATTTCCTAGGCGCTGACCTGATCATCGTCAGTGTCGGCGTCGGTTCCTTCAACCAGGGCCAGATCGGTTACTTCGATGACGTCACGATCTCAGGTACATCGGCGGACGCCTCTTATGACTTCAATCCGGCTCCCGTTTTCGCAACCGTTGGCGAATACGTGTCCACGCTGATCGCGGACAACTGCACTTCATTGACGGGCAGGGCGCGCGCCACCTGCAATCACGAGCAACAGATGGCTTGCTTCGACCTGTTCAACATTCCCTAAGCCGCAGCTCTATCGCGAATTGTTCCAAGCCCCGGCGCGGGCACAGGATGCCGCCGACCGCGTATTGCGCAATGTTGGCTTCGTGGAGATTCTGCCGTACGTGTACCGCAGCCGTTGGATGGAGCCGGACCTCCCGAAGCTCAAGCGAGCGTTACGGCGCGCCCGCAGGCGCGGTGTGGGGCAGATCGCGATCGCCCGCCTCGATCGCAAAGGGCTGACGATGCTCTAGCAGGTCTTGCCCGCGGCAGGGTGGACTCACAGGTGAGGATAACACCTCGTCACCTGCTCCAAGGAGTATCCTCGGCTCGAAGACATGCGCGTATTCGTTACCGGTGGAACCGGCTATATTGGGTCTCTCTTGTGTCGACGCTTGAAGGAGGACGGGCATCAGGTGCGCGCTCTGGTGCGTACGACCAGCAACACGGCGGCGCTGGAGGCAATCGGCGCCGAGACCTTCGTCGGGGACATCACGGACCGCTATTCGATGCGCGAGGCTATGTCGGGGGCCGACTGGGTGATTCATGCCGCAGCCGAGTTGGATTTCGGCGCTCCGACGGATCGAATCGAAGGCGCCAACGTAGCGGGCAGCGAAAACGTTGCGTCTTTGGCCTCGAAGCTCGGCGTCGGCAGGGCACTGCTGGTTTCCTCGATCGCGGCGTTCGGCAGCAGCCCGGGCGACGGCTCGGCGGTACGCGAAGATGCGCAAGTCGAGCTACCCTTTCCGAGCACCTACGGTGCCACCAAGCGGGCCGGCGAGCTGGCGTTTGCCGCCTGGGCCGAACGCGGCCTGGCGCTGAATGTCGTCTATCCGAGCCTTGTATACGGGCCTCCCGGGAGGAAAGGCGGCCTCAACGCAATGCTCGGTGCAGTGGTCCGGGGGCGGTTGCCGGCGATCATCGGCGGCGGGCAGATCACGCGCTGGGTCTTTCTCGAGGACCTCGTCGCCGGTTTGCTCGAGGTGGTGAAGCGCGCACAGCCGGGGCGGAATTACCTCATGACCGGCGATGCCGCCGCGCTCGGGGAGGTCATCGAGAGGGCCGCGGAGTTGGCGGGAGTCGATCCGCCGCGACGGCGCATGTCGGTCGGCCGGGCCAAGCTTCTGGGCCGGCTCTTGAATCCTCTATTCACCCTTCGGGGTAAACGGCCTCCGGTCAACTTGGCCCAGATCGAGAGCTTGCGCAGGCACTGGAACTTCGATGACGCCAAGGCCCGGACGGAGCTCGATTGGAGCTCGAGGCCGCTCGCGTCGGGACTGCCCGAGACGGTGGAATACTTGTTGGGCGATTTAGCGTGACGACTCGGCGCGACGACCCGGCCAGGACATCCAGCCAGAAAATTCGCCCAGACCTCCAGTGGTCAGGCGGATCGCATTGCGTAAAGCCGACGTGGGCGGTAGTATTTTTTTACCGCTCCTCGCCGCTTTTCGGATAGGAGCCTTCCAAAGCAAGGTGGCAAGATGAGTAGCGCGAAGGTCATTCTCGAGGGCAATGAGTACGAGCTGCCGATTACGGTCGGCACGGAAGGCGAAGTGGGAATCGAGATTCGATCTTTGCGCAAGCTGTCCAAGGCAGTGACCCTGGATGAGGGCTACGGAAACACCGGCTCGTGCAAGAGTGCGATCACCTTTATCGATGGCGAGCGGGGAATCATGCGATATCGCGGGTATCCGATCGAGCAGGTCGCCGAACAGTCATCGTTCGTCGAGGTTTGCTACCTGTTGGTCTTCGGCGAGCTGCCGACCTCGGGCCAACTCGAGGAGTTCAGCGACGCCCTGACCCGACACACGCTACTCCACGAGGATATGAAGAAGTTCTTCGAGGGCTATTCATCGTCGGCGCACCCAATGGTGATCCTCTCGTCCATGGTCGCTTCGCTGTCGACCTACTACCCGCCGACCACCGACGAAACGTTGGATCTCAACATCCTGCGGCTACTCGCCAAGGCCAAGACCATCGCCGCGTTTTCCTACAAGAAGTCGATTGGGCAGCCTTTCATCTATCCGCGCAACGATCTGTCCTACACCAAGAACTTCCTGCACATGATGTTCGCCAACCCGGCCGAGCCCTACGAGGTGCCGGAGGTCTTGGATCACGCTCTGCGTCTGCTGCTCATCCTGCATGCCGATCACGAGCAGAACTGCTCGACCTCCACGGTGCGCATGGTGGGCTCGAGCGGGGCTGATCTTTTTGCGTCGATCGCGGCAGGCATCAACGCCCTGTCGGGGCCGCTCCACGGCGGCGCCAATCAGAAGGTGATGGAGATGCTGCGGCGGATTCGCGCCGACGGCAGCAACACCAAGAAATACGTCGAGATGGCCAAAGACAAGGACTCGGATTTTCGTCTGATGGGATTCGGGCACCGGGTATACAAGAACTTCGATCCTCGGGCGAGAATTCTCAAAGTCGCCGCCAACCGGGTTCTGGACGAGTTGAAACTCGACGATTCGCTGCTCGACATTGCCCGAGCTCTCGAGGAGGTGGCTCTCGCAGACGACTATTTCCTCGAGCGCAACCTCTACCCCAACGTCGATTTCTACAGCGGCTTTCTTTACCGCGCGATGGGCATCCCGACCAACATGTTCACGGTGATGTTCTCGCTCGGCCGGCTGCCGGGGTGGATAGCACACTGGAAGGAGATGCGTGAGGATCCGAACGGGCGCATCCATCGCCCGCGTCAGATCTACATCGGCGAGACCGAACGCGCCTTCGTTCCTATAAGCGAGCGTTGAGTACCGGCGAAGAGGAGTCCGCTGAAGAGATCGGCTCGCGCAGAGGAGCCGAAGGCGAATCATCGGAGGAACCCTTGCGCATCAGGTCGAGCAAGCTGCCGAAGCTCTCGCTGAGGATGCGAGTGGTTGCCTTCGTCCTCGGCTGGGGATTGGTGCTGGTGGGAGTCGCGGGACTGGCACTACCCGGTATTCAAGGAGTTCTGACTCTGCTCGCCGGTACGGCGGTCCTTTCGGTGGTCAGCGAAACGGTCTACCGGCTTCTGCGGTGGGTGTTCAGGCGCTGGCCGGGCGGTTGGAAGCGGGTGAGAGGATTCCGCCGGCGCGTCCACGGTTGGTTGCACCGCAAGGAGTATCAAGAGAGGGCGGACTCCCCGAACTCCCCGGCATCTACGTCTGGAGATCCGCCGCCGGACCCTTGACCTCGGGTTGACCTAGGTCAAGGACAGATAGAGCGGAACTGGCCCAAAATTCGTTCTTCTGGGTTGTCCTGGGTTCGGCTCGGGGTTTTTGGATCCTATGAAGCCTCCAGAACACAAGGAGTTGTTGATGCTACGCGGGAGTCGCAGTCTCATGGTCGGGGTTGGGTACCTGTTCGTGACCTCGTTCGGGTGCGCGCCGGCGCCGGATGAGGCCCGTGAAGCCCGTGAAGCCCATGAGGCCAATAATGCCAAAACCCCGATCCGTGCCGTCGGCGAGCGAAGCCTGGTTGTTTATTCGGGCCGGAGCGAGTCGCTGGTCGGTCCGATGCTCGAGACACTCGAGCGTGAAACCGGTATTCGGATCGAAGTGCGCTACGGCGGCACCTCCGAACTGGCCGCGACCATCCTCGAGGAGGGCGAGAATTCCCCCGCGGACCTGTTTCTATCCCAGGATGCTGCGGCCCTTGGGGCGCTTTCCGGCGAGGGGCGGTTGAGAGTCCTGCCGCAAGAGCTTCTCGAGGCTGTTCCTTCGAGGTTTCGATCGAACCGTGGCGACTGGGTGGGTCTTTCAGGCCGTGCTCGTACCTTGGTCTACGAGCCGTCGCGGATCTCTGCGGGGGATCTGCCTCGGTCGCTCGAAGCGATCGGTTCAGACAAGTACCGCGGGCGGTTCGGCGTTGCTCCGACCAATGGTTCGTTTCAGGCGCACATGGCGGTCTACCGCGCGGTGAACGGCGCCGAAGCTCTCGAGACACTGCTCGAGTCCTTTTCGATGAACAACCCGCAGGCCTTTCCCAAGAACAGTGCGATTGTCGAAGGTGTGATCGCGGGAGAGATCGATTTCGGGCTGGTCAATCACTACTATCTCTGGCGGGCACTGCAAGAGGATCCTTCGGTAACCGCTCTGAATTACTTCATTCCCGAAGGGGAAGCCTCGGGCTTCGTGAACGTGGCAGGCGTTGGAGTCCTTTCCGAGACCCCTGAAGCGCTCGAGGTGGTCGCCTACCTGCTCTCGAAGGCGGCTCAGGGATACTTTGCTCACGAGACCTACGAGTATCCTCTGGTCGAGTCGGTGGCGCCCTCGGTCGATCTGCCGCCGCTTTCCGAGATCCGTTCACCCGACGTCGATTTCGCACAGGTGTCGGCGGTCTTCGAGGAAACGCTCGAGGCGATCGATAGAAGCGGCCTGATTCGTTGACCGGGCGGCGAAGAGTCTCTCCGGCGCTTTTTTGGACGGTGCTTGGGGCGATCGCGACGGCTCTCGCCGTCAACGTTCCTCTGGCCTATATTTTCGTGCGTGCCGCCGGCGCCGGATGGCCTCGTTACGCCGAGGTGGTCTTCTCGCAGCAGACCTTGGCTCTGTTGGCTCGTACTCTGCTGCTCGTGGGCGGGGTTCTGTGCCTGGCGGTTCCGCTGTCGGTGACCTTGGCCTGGCTCGTGACCCGAACCGACCTTCCCGGGCGCCGCGTGTGGGCCGTCGTCGCCTCGTTGCCTCTGGTCTTTCCATCCTATGTAGCGGCCTTCGCGTGGGTTTCGATTTGGGGCCCGAAGGGGTTCGTTCAAAAGGCGCTGGCGCCGCTTGGCATCGAGATCCTGCCGTCGTGGGCCTATGGCTATTCGGGAGCCTGGTTGGTGCTTGCTCTGTTCACCTATCCCTACGTCTATCTGCTGGTGGTGGCTGGGCTGCGAAAGATGGACCCGTCCACCGAAGAGGCGGCACGCAGCCTCGGCAGAAGCCCCTGGGCCGTGTTCTTCAGCGCCGTTCTTCCGCAGCTCAAGCGGCCACTCTATGCCGGCTCTCTACTGATGGCTCTGTACACATTGAGCGACTTTGGCGCGGTCTCAATCGTGCGCTACAAGACCTTTACGCTGTCGATCTACAACGCCTACAGAGGTCTGTTCGATCGCAGTGTCGCCGCATCGCTGGCCACGGTACTGGTTGTGATCACGGTCGCCCTTATAGTTCTGGAGAGTTGGCTCTCGTCGCGATTACCCCCCTCGCAGGTCAGGCCATCACGACCTCCCGAACGCCTGGCTCTCGGACGTTGGCGTTGGCCTGCCACGCTCGCGGTGGTGTTGCTGGCCATGGTGAATCTGATGGCTCCCCTGGCGGTCGTGGTGCATTGGGCGGTCAAGGCTTGGCGCCTCGGAAACCCGATCGGAGTCGCCGGTGAGGCGGCCCTTCATTCGCTGGGAGTCGCGGTGCTTGCCGCAGTGGCTGCGGTGGCTCTCTCGCTTCCGGTTTCGATCTGGGCGATGCGCCATGGTGGGTGGCTGGCGCGGCTCACGCTCGGAATGACCTATAGCGGCTATGCTCTCCCGGGCTTGGTGATCGCGCTCTCGCTGGTTTTCTTTGCAACCCGCCTGGTGCCGCCTCTCTATCAGACGGTTCTGCTGCTGGTTGTCGCCTACGTGGTCCGGTTCCTTCCGGAGGCGGTTTCTGCGACTCGCGCTTCGCTGGGGGCGCTCGCGCCGATCTTCGAGGAAGCCGCGAAGTCTCTGGGCCGCGGATCCTGGTCGGTGTTGCGCACGATCACGCTGCCGCTGATTCGACCGGGCCTCCTGGCGGGCGCGGGCTTGGTCTTCCTGACTACGATGAAGGAACTACCGGCGACTCTGATCCTGCGGCCGACCGGATTCGAGACCCTCGCGACTCGGGTCTGGACCGCGACCTCCGAAGGTGTTTACTCGCAGGCGGCGCTTCCCGCTCTGGCTCTGGTCGGGACTTCCGCGATCCCCGTCTACTTTCTGATCGTTCGCCCGGTTCTTTCGGAGCACTCTAGATGACCGGCCAGACGACCGGCGCACCCAACGAGTCGACTCCGGTTCTGGAGATCAGCAATCTGGTTGTCGCCTATGGCGACGTGGCGGCGGTGAGGGGTGTTGATTTCTCGCTGCGGGACGGTCGAATTGCAGCGCTTCTGGGGCCGAGCGGTTGCGGCAAGACGACGTTGCTGCGCGCGATCGCAGGTTTCGAGAGGCCGAGCGCGGGGACCATTCGCCTGGCTGGACGGACGGTTTGTGGTCGAGAGACATGGACGGAGCCGGAGGATCGCCAGGTTGGCATGGTCTTCCAGAATGGAGCCCTGTTCCCGCATCTGACCGTTGTCGGCAATGTTCTTTACGGGGTTCGCGGCCACGCGGACGCGCACGGTCGAGTGCGTGAGGTACTAGCGCAGGTCGGGCTCGAGGGTCTGGGTGAGCGCCTCCCGGATCAGCTCTCCGGCGGCCAGCAGCAGCGGGTTGCGCTGGCTCGCGCCTTGGCGCCTCGGCCTCAGATCATCCTGCTGGACGAGCCGTTCGCGAGCTTGGATGCGTCGCTGCGTGAAAGGGTGAGGCACGAGGTTCGGTCGGTGCTCAAAGCGTCCGGGATTACGGCGATCCTCGTGACTCACGATCAAGAAGAGGCACTCAGCTTTGCGGACGAAGTCGCGATCATGGTCGAGGGGAAAATTCTTCAGGTCGGCCGTCCTGCGGATATCTACCATCGACCGGTCTCGCTCGAGGTCGCAAACTTCGTGGGCTCCGGACAGTTGCTTGCCTGCCGGGTGTCGGCCGGCCGCTTTCGTTCGAGCCTGGGTACGGCGACCTGTACCGCGCCGGACGGCCCGGGACTGGTCTTTCTCCGCCCCGAGGATCTGACTTTGGTTCGCTGGCTGCAGGGAGAGGGCGCCGCGGGCACCGTCTCCGAACGCCGCTTCTTTGGGCACGACGTGCTCGACACCGTCCGGTTGGCGAGCGGAGAGACCATCGAAGTACGCTCTCTCTCATCGACCACGGTGCCGGTCGGGAGCCCGGTTCGCTTGGCACTTCGGGAGCGCACATACCGGGTTTTTCCCGTCGACCCCCAAATCTGAAAAAGAGGAGCGGCACACTCCTTACGGCCGTTGTTGAATCGGCACCGCCCGAGCATCGGCGGCGCGGGCGAATCGTAATAATCAAGAACTCCAAAGATCTTTAACTCTTGATGGCTAACTCTGCATCAACGCAGAGTTTTCTCTGCCGGTCGATTCGGGGCAATTCGTAACTCCATGAAACCACAGTATCTTGTGGTCTCCTTGACAGGAGAGACTACATCTTGTACTTTCGCCGGCGCCTCACGACAGGACTGGGAGGGCCAAAAGGACGGTGTTTTAGAGCCCCGGAGGCCCTCCTGATCGGTCGCTCAGGGCTCGACGGGAGCGGAGGGCGTGGTGCTGGTCCGTTGCAGGCGGCATGGAAGGTTTCTTGGGTTTTGGGTTCCAGTGGAGACGAGAATGGCGGCGATGAGAGTAGTCAAGAGAACCGGCGAGATTGCGAACTTTGACCAGGAGCGGATTCGCACGGCGATTCTCAAAGCCGTCGAGGCGCGCCGCGCCGAGCTGCCGCCGAACGAGGTGGACGAAGTGCTGGGCTCCATCATCGAAGATATCGAGGGCCGGTTCGACGAGTTCTACCCCAACGTCGAGAACATTCAGGACATCGTCGAGAAACAGCTCATTCTCAAGGGCCACTACGAGATCGCCAAGGCCTATATTCTCTATCGCGATCAGAGGGGCAAGGTTCGCGCTCGAGTAAAGCGGCGAGCGATCGAAGATGCCCGCCTCGGCAAGCTCACGGTCGAGAAACGAGACGGCCGCAAAGTGCTGTTCAACGTCAAGAGAATCGAAGAGACGATTCGGCGGCGGGCGGGCGACCGGATCGATGACATCGACATTGCCGCTCTGGTGCGCGAAGTCATCAACAACGTCTACGATCGGATTCCAACGTCCCAGATCGATCAGGCCCTGATTCTGGCTTCGGCCGCGTTTATCGAGAGGGACCCCGCGTACAGCTTTCTGGCCGGCCGGTTGCTGCTTCAGAAACTGGGTAAGGAGGTCGTCAGACACTCCTATTCCGACGACCAGGCCGACGCCGAGTACCGGGCGAGCTTTCTGAGGGGCATCGGTCAGGGCATCGAGTACGAGCTGCTGGATCCGTTGCTTGGGGAGTTCGATCTCGAACTTCTGGCCGCGAGCCTCAAGCCGCAGCGGGACGACAGCTTCGAGTACCTGGGCTTGCAGACTCTCTACGATCGCTATTTCCTGCGCCATGAGGGCGCGTGCCTCGAGCTGCCGCAGTCGTTCTGGATGCGGGTAGCCATGGGGCTGGCGGTGGAAGAGGAACAGCGAGAGGAGAAAGCCCTCGATTTCTACGACCTGATGTCGAGGCTCTACTACGTGCCTTCGACGCCGACCATGTTTCACTCCGGCACCCTGAGGCCGCAGTTGAGTTCGTGCTATCTGACCACCATCAACGACGATCTCGAGCACATTTTCAAGTCCCTCGGCCAGAACGCTCAACTGTCGAAATGGTCGGGTGGGCTGGGCAACGACTGGACCAACATCCGGGCCACCGGCGCCGCGATCAACAGCACCAAGGTGGAAAGCCAGGGCGTGGTTCCGTTTCTGAAGATCGCCAACGACGTCACGATGGCGATCAACCGCAGCGGCAAGCGGCGCGGCGCCACCTGCGCCTATCTCGAGACCTGGCACTACGACATCGAAGATTTCCTCGACCTGCGACGCAACACCGGAGACGAGCGCCGGCGTACTCACGACATGAACACGGCCAACTGGATTCCCGATCTGTTCATGAAGCGGCTGGTCGATACTGCCGAATGGACATTGTTCTCGCCCGACGAGGTCAGTGATCTACACGACCTCTATGGCCGCAACTTCGAGACGCGCTATGTCGAGTACGAGGCCATGGCCGCGAGGGGTGAGATCAGGCTGTTCAAGAAGGTTCAGGCGGTCGATCTCTGGCGCAAGATGCTGACCATGCTGTTCGAGACCGGACACCCGTGGATGACCTTCAAGGACGCCTGCAACGTGCGATCGCCACAGGATCACGTCGGCGTGGTCCACAGCTCGAACCTCTGCACCGAGATAACGCTCAACACCTCGACCGAAGAGACCGCAGTGTGCAACCTGGGTTCGGTCAATCTGGCTCGTCACGTGGGCGCCGAAGGCATCGATCGGGAGCGCTTGATTCGGACCGTCAAGATCGCGATGCGGATGCTCGACAACGTCATCGACATCAACTTCTACCCGACCGACGAAGCGCGCAACTCGAACCTGAAGCACCGCCCGGTGGGCCTGGGCCTGATGGGTTTCCAGGATACGCTCTACCAGCTGGACATCCCGTTTCAGTCTCCTGAGGCTCTCCGGCTGGCCGATGAGACGATGGAGCTGATTTCCTACCATGCGATTCTTGCTTCCTCGGAGCTTGCCGCAGAGCGCGGCGCCTATCCCTCCTACAAGGGCTCGAAGTGGGACCGCGGGGTGTTTCCTCTGGATACGGTCGATTTGCTCGAGCGCGAGCGCGGCGTGCCGGTCGAGGTTTCGCGCAGTTCGAGTCTCGATTGGACGCCGGTTCGCGCGAGCGTCCGCTCGAACGGCATGCGCAACTCGAACACCATGGCGATCGCACCGACGGCCACGATCTCCAATATTTCGGGTTGCTTTCCGTGCATCGAGCCGATCTACAAGAATATCTACGTCAAGGCCAACATCAGTGGCGAGTTCACCGTGGTCAACCAGTATCTGGTGAAAGACCTGAAGGACCTCGGTCTCTGGAACGCGGAGATGCTCGACCAGCTCAAGTATTGTGATGGTCAGGTTTCGCTGATCGACGCGGTTCCAGCCGAACTCAAGATCAAGTACAGGGAAGCCTTCGAGATCGACCCGATCTGGTGCCTCGAGATGAGCGCGGCCCGGGGCAAGTGGATCGATCAGAGCCAGTCGCACAATGTTTTCGTCAAGGGCACCTCGGGCAAGCTGCTAAACGACATCTACATCAAGGCCTGGAGGCTCGGCCTCAAGACCACCTACTACCTGAGATCTCTGGCCGCGAGCCAGATCGAGAAATCCACCCTGGATGCGTCGAAGTACGGCTACACCCAGAAGCGCGAGTACTCGGCGCTACAGAAGACCGCCGCGGTGGGCGTCGCCAACGCCACCGGCGCGGCCTCCGCGGTTTCGGTGTCAGGCGCCGTCGACGACGAGTCGCTTTGCCGCATCGAAGACCCCGAGTGTGAGGCGTGCCAGTAAATGGAAATCAGCTAAATGGGAATCATCAACAACTCGAAGACCGACCCCAACAAGATTCTTCCGATCACCTACAAGTGGGCTCGGGAGTACTACCAGGCGGGGGTCGCCAATAACTGGACGCCGGAAGAGGTCTCGATGCAGAAAGACATCGAGCAGTGGAAGAGCCGGCACGTGCTCTCGGAGGCCGAGCGCCGGATGATTCTCTGGAACCTGGGTTTTTTCTCGACCGCCGAATCACTCACCGCGAACAACATCGTGCTGGCGGTGTACAACCACATCACCAATCCCGAGTCGCGCCAGTATCTGCTGCGCCAGGCCTACGAGGAGGCGGTTCATACCGACACCTTCATCTACTGCTGCGACAGCCTGAGTCTCGACCCCGACGAGATTTTCAACATGTACAAGACGATCCCGTCGATCGACGACAAGGACGCCTTCGTCGTCGACCTCACCAAGAGTGTCTTCGACCCGACTTTCAGCACCGAGGGCACCGAGAACATCCAGAGGTTCGTGCTCGATCTGGTCGGTTTCTACGTGCTCATGGAGGGCATTTTCTTCTACGCCGGCTTCGCTATGATGCTGGCACTGAAGCGCCAGAACAAGATGATCGGCATCGGCGAGCAGTTCGAATACATCATGCGCGACGAGAGCCTCCATCTCGCCTTCGGCTGCGATCTCATCAACACCATCAAGCGGGAAAACCCCGAGATCTGGACGAGTTCGTTCCAGGACGAGATCGTTGGCCTGGTCGAGCACTCGGTCGAACTCGAGAAAACCTACGCTTTCGACGCCTGTCCCGAAGGTCTCCTGGGCATCAACCCCGCGCAGTTCGCCGTCTACGTCGAGCACATCGCCGACCGCCGCCTCGAGCGGATCGATCTCGCCAAGCGCTACCACCGCGACAACCCGTTCCCGTGGATGTCGCAGGCGACGGATCTGTCGAAGGAGAAGAACTTCTTCGAGACGAGAGTCACCGAGTATCAAACGGGCGGCGCCCTCACCTGGGACTGAGGCGACGTTATTGCCCTCATCTGCGTCGTTGTGCTCGTTCGGCCTCCTCGGCGTACGTTGAGTACGCCTGCGTCGCCCTCACGTCGCGCGCCTAGCATCTGAAGGCAATAACGCCGCCTCAGATCCAGGTGGCGGGAGGCCTCCGGCGCCGTCGGGTCGCGGGGCTTCGGGGACACCTTTCCTAGGTGTCCCCCTCCCCCGACTCGCACCTGCCGCGTTTATCCTCCCAGGTGAAGCCCGGCGGGGCGCCTTTGTAGCGGTCGACCTCCGTGTCGACCGTCTTGTTTCCAGTGGGTTTGGATGGGCCGCAGGTTCCTTCGCCTCCCGCGGCTCTGGGGTCGCGACCTCGTCCGGTTATGACGACGAAACGTTTACCGCCGCGTTATCGTGGGTTCCGAATGCCCGTGCTTTATCGCCGTACGAGCCGACTCATAAAAGTTGTACGATTGGACCAGGAACCCCCGAAAGAACCTAGGCGCCCGGGGGCTTCGTCGCGGGATCTGGTCCAGCTCCACGATCACTTCATGCAGCACTTGATTCACCGTTGGCGTCCGCCAAGTGGACGTCGATTAACATGTTAGGCGCTCCCACGGAAGGAACCGCACAGGCGAAAGTAGAAGATGGAACGGAAGACAGGAGAACCTCAGCCAGAAGTTCTACGCCTCTCGAGCTGGACCGAGATCCTAGAGTACCTAAGTGGCTTCTCGCCACCTGAGACGTCAATCGACCTAGAGGGTTCCGTAGCTGCCGCTACGTGGGCATTCAGAGGGCTGAGAGACTCATCGTACGAACTGGAGCCGTCGATCGAGCGAGAAGCTTCAGACAAGAGCATGGGGTGGGCGGCGCTTGAGGAGCTCGTATCGACTGAGTTCAAAGCGCGCGCACGATCACATCTGAGCCCATCCTTAATCCCTGAAGATGAACTGACTTGGCTCGCTCAGATGCAGCACTATGCGATCACTACGAGATTGCTTGATTTCACCTACTCACCCTTTGTGGCCCTTTACTTCGCGATACGAGACGGCGCTGCTTCAGCCAACAGGACTCACGTTCGTCTGTGGGCCATCAATGCCGAGGAGGTGAATAGGCGCTTCCGGGCCGCAACTTGGAACGCGTCATTTGAGGATCGGCGTCGCAAAGGGTCCTACCGACCGTCAGTGGTAAGCCTCGACACAGACGATTTCGCCACCGACCGGGATAGCATAGTTGATGAGACCGCAGGCTTGCAGACAGCGATCGCCGATGCACTGTCGGCAACCGGTACTTTCAGAGGGGAGCTGAATCGGATCGGGTGTACATGCATGGCTCCACCGCCATCCTTCAATCCGAGGCTGGTAAGCCAACAAGGTCTGTTCCTTCTCAACTTCGCAGAGGATCTCAGCCTTGGGGAATCGCTGAAGAAGATGATGGCGCAGTCCAGCGATTGGCGCCGTGCTTGCGACATCCCTGTCGGTCTGACTCGAGAGATAGAACGACACTTGTTCCAGATGAACATTCACGAACAGTCGCTGTTCCCGGATATGCACGGTCTCGCCGGATTCATCCGCCAGAGGACACGGCTTCATTGGAGATGAGAACCGAACCTCACCGCCCCAAGCCTGGCCAGAGGCAGGTATCGGATCGGTGGCGGCCATCTGAACCGGCGCCCAACCGGATCGCTTCACCGAACACCAGCCCGCCGCTTCGCGCCTCCTTGGCGCCGTTCGGTTCCCCGGGGGGAAAGGTTCCACCCTTTTCGCTGAGGCCTCGTAAGGATTGACTTTTTCGAGTTCGCTTTCGTAACCGAGGCGTAATTGAGGCGAGACGATCCGCGGCCCGAGCTAGTGTGTTTGGCTGGACCTCGCGAAGGCGGATCGATCCCGGGCTCTCTGGTGTTCCAACGCTGCTAGGATGAGTAGGGAGCATCGATCCATGAGGACCTATACCGCCATTGTAGAAAAGTGCCCTGACACCGGGCTCTACGTCGGCCACGTCCCAGGATTTCCTGGTGCCCATAGCCAAGCAGCAAGCCTGGATAAGCTCAACCTGAATCTGCAGGAGGTGATCGGACTTCTCTTGGAGGATGGTGAGCCTCAGCTCGAAGTGGAGTTCGTCGGTACGCAGTTGGTGATGGTGGGGTAGCGATGGGCAATGTGCCCGTCCGAGGGGCTCGGAACGCCGGCTGCCGAGTCGGTCTCCACCAGCGGCGTCGGTCTCCCGGCAGTTACCAATCGCAGGGACCGATTGACGCCGGCGTACCATTTAACGTACGCTTCGTCGAGTCATGAAAACCATCAAAGCGACCGAGGCTCGAAAGAACCTCTACCGACTTCTCGACGAGGTTGCCGTGACCAACGAGCCCGTCCAGATCACCGGGAAACGAGCGAATGCCGTCCTCGTTTCTGAGGACGATTGGCGGGCACTCGAAGAAACGGTCTACCTGGTTTCGCTTTCGGGCATGGCCGACTCGATCCGCGAAGGCCTGAAGACTCCTCTCGACGACTGCGTCGAGAAACTCGACTGGTGAGGCGCTGGAGGGTTGTCTATACCCGCCAAGCCGCGAGAGACGCCAAGAAACTCTCGTCCTCCGGGCTGAGACCCAAGGCCGAGTTTCTGCTGGATCTGCTTTCGGAGGATCCTTTTCGCAAGCCGCCGCCGTTCGAGAAGCTCATCGGTGATTTTGCCGGTGCCTATTCGCGGCGGATCAATATTCAGCACCGTCTCGTCTACCAGGTGTTGAAGAAGGAGCGAACCGTCAAGGTGCTCCGCATGTGGGCGCACTACGAGTAGTCCCTCGAGTGCCGCTGCCTTCTTCAGACGGAGTCCCGCATCCAGGCGGTCGCCAGCGAATCCGCGTACTCGTTCCAGCGGTCACCCGAGTGGGCGGCGATCCAAACCAACTTGCACTTCGGGTGCGCCCGGTAGAGCCGCAGGAGTTCCTTGACCAGGTCGAGGTTCTTCAGGGGGTCGCCCTTGCGCTTCCAGCCATTCCGCTCCCACCGGGGCGCCCATTGGGTGATGGTGTTGACGCACAGCCGGCTGTCGGAATGGACCGTGACCCGGGTGTCCTCGGGGAGGGTCTTGTAGGCGTCGATGAGAGCGCTGAATTCCATCCGGTTGTTGGTGGTGGTGCCGGACTCGTGGCCGTGCCCCTGACCGAGGATTTCTCCGTTCTCGACCCAGACCCAGCCCCAGCCGCCGGGCCCGGGGTTGGGGCTCGAGCTGCCGTCGGTGAAGACGCCCGAATCGGGCCCGGTGGCGTACTTGGCCAGGACTTGGGCCAGCGTGAGATTTTCTTCCGGGCGGGTTCCGGTTCGTCTCGAGGCCCTTCTTTTGGCTCTCGAACCGGAGCCGGCCACGCGCTTCTTGGCCCCTTTGTCGGCAGGTGAGTGTTCGCGGCAGTACTTGGGCTCCCAGCCCGGGTACTTGTCCAGCGCCGGTTTCGGTACGTCGAATTCGACGTCGCAGACGGTACACTTGAACTTGGGCATTGGTCGAATTATTGGGTTCCCGGGGTTCCCCGATCTTCGAAAAACGGCTGCTCCGGTTGGTAGAGGCCCTGATGGTAGCCGGTCTCGACGGTGTCGAGAGCGATCACGAGATCGGGCTCCGAAGACGGCTGGAACCGGCCGGCGGCCAGCGCTTCGACATCGGCCTTGCCGGCATCGTGGGCGAATTGGCGGCCGTCGAAGATCGCCAGGGCACCGGACTCGATGGGGATGGTCTCGAAGATGGGAGGGTGCCGAGCCAGATAGTGCTCGAGCAGCGTCTCGAACGGGGTCGTCCGGCGGTCGGATGCTCCGAAGCCGGCCAAGAGATCCTCTCGAAGCACGGGCAGAATGCGAAACTGCCGTTCGAGCCGCCCGGCGTTCAGGTAGAATTGAAACACCGGTTCTGAGTACTCGGTCAGGCTGCTGCGCTCGGCGTCGAAGTGAAGATTTGCGGCCGCCGGGTCGCTCGAGGCCGCCGTAGTCGAGGCGCGGGCGCGATCGAGCTTGATCGAGCGGACAAAGAGATGGCTGCCCGAGAGGCCGCCTTCGATGTGCTCGACCAACTCGATCAGGCCGGGTGCGTCGCTTCGAATGTCTTTCGCGAGGCGGCCGCCACTGGGGCGCGGCAGGTCGGTCGCTCTGTCGCCACGCAGAGCCGTCAAGACGCCCAGGTCGCGCAATCGTTCCATGCCGAGGATGGCAGCCGAGCTGAGACTGGGTGGAATCGGTGTCGTCAAAGGCACCACCTTGACCACTCGGTTGAGATCCAGGGTTGTCGCTGCAGCTTGAAAGCCGGTTGGATCCGCAGGCGCGGGCTTGGGAGAAGGGATAGGCGCAAGCGTCAGCAGATCGCGGTTCAGCTGCTCGTAGCTCCGCGGGATCGCGCCGAAGAAGCATGCCCGCGGACGGAGAGTAGCCCTGGAGGCCGCGCCGGATGTCGCGATCACCGCACGGTCAGGTTGAGAAACCGGCGTTTGCCGACTCGCAGCAGGTAGGGTTGCGAGCGAGGAGCCAGAACCGCGAACGGATCCATGGCCTTCTCGTCGTCTACCGATACCGCACCCTGCTGAACCAGTCGCTGGGCCTCACGGTTGCTGGCCGCGAGGTCGAGCTGTGAGACGGCCTTGGCGAGCGCGATCTCGCCCTCGATCTCAGCGCTTGGGAGGTCGTCGGGCACCCCGCCTTTCGCGAACACGCTCTCGAACTCTGCGAGGGCCTTGGCCGCCGCCTCCTCTCCGCGGTAACGAGCGGTCAGGCGGCGTGCCAGTTCTTGCTTGAGCGCTTTCGGGTGCAGCTCGCCCGAGGCGACACGCTGTTTGCGCCGGGAGATCTCACTCTCGGGTTCATCGGTCAGAAGCAGGAACCAGTCCCACATGAGGTCGTCCGGGATCGACATCGTCTTGCCGAAGATCTCCGAAGCCCGCTCTTCGAGACCGATGGCGTTACCCAGGCTCTTCGACATCTTCTCGACCCCGTCGGTTCCGACCAGAAGCGGCACGGTCAAAATCACCTGAGGCTCGAGTCCCTCTTCCTTCATCAGGTCGCGACCGACCAGGAGGTTCACCAGTTGGTCCGAGCCGCCGAGTTCGACGTCGGCCTCGAGAGCGATCGAGTCGTAGCCCTGGAGCAGGGGATAGAGAAGTTCATGAATCGAAATCGCCACCTTGTTGCGGAAGCGTTTCTTGAAGTCATCCCGCTCCATCATGCGAGCCAGGGTGTAGCGTCCGGCGAGCTTGATGATCCCGGCCGATCCGAGCGCATCGAGCCACTTGCTGTTGTAGCCGATCTCGGTGCGCTCGCGGTCCAGGATGTGGAAGACCTGCTGGGCATAGGTCTCGGAGTTGGTTCGGACCTCCTCGGCGGTGAGTTGCGGACGGGTCGCCTTCTTGCCGCTCGGATCGCCGATCATTGCCGTGAAGTCGCCGATCAAGAAGATCACTCGATGGCCGAGGTCCTGAAAGTGCTTCATCTTTTGAAGCAAGACGCTGTGACCGAGATGGAGATCCGGCGCCGAGGCGTCGAAGCCGGTCTTGACGATCAGCGGAGTGGCGGTTTTGCGAGAGCGCTCGAGTTTGCGCCGAAGCTGGTCCTCGTCGACTAGGTCGACGGCGCCGCGAGAGATGAGCGCGATCTGCTCATCTACGGGCGGAAACTCGGGCGACATCGGTCGAGTAGCTTACCACGCACCAACAGGGCCTAATCGCTCCAGAGTGGCGGGCCGGGAATCGCCAGAGCGCCTGCGGAGAGGACACCCTCGGCCAGCAGGCGGGCGTCGCCGGCCAACGTCCAGGCGGCGATGGACCCATCTTCGCCAACCGAGCCGTCCACCGAAAGCTCAAATCCGCCGGTGGTGAGAGCCAGGAGAGGCAGGTCCGCGCGCCCGAGTTGAACCGCGACCGCGGCAGCCGCTAGGACGCCGGTTCCGCAGGACAGCGTTTCGCCTTCGACGCCGCGCTCGAAGGTTCTGATCTCGAGCCGGTGGAGGCTCACGATTCGGACGAAGTCAACATTGGCGCCGGCCTCGAACACCGGCGCTTCGCGGAGTACCGGACCCAGTTCAGCCACCGGCGCCGCCGCCAGGTTCTCCGGCCATTCGAGCACGAAATGCGGTACCCCGGTGTCCACGAACCAGCCGACGATCTCGTCGCCCTCGACCTCCACGGCTTTCTCGATCGCGCGCCGCGGCGGCGGTAGTTCGAGGGCGACCTCGAACTCGCCGGTTCGGGCGGCCTTGATCTCGCCGGCGGCGGTCACCATCGTAACCCGATCGGTGGCCCAGCCCAGGTGAAACGCCAGCAGGGCGGCGCAGCGAGTCGCGTTCACGCAAAGACGGGCCCGGGTTCCGTCCGCGTTGCAGTAGGTCATCTTCACCGTTGGCGCCTCGCCGCTCGCCAGCTGTTCGACCGAGAACATACCGTCCGCGCCCAGTGAGAGACCTCGAGAGCAAAGGGTCTCGACGTGATGCGGAGTCAGAAAGCTCGGATCTTGGACCGCGATGAAATCATTCCCGCCGCCGGACATCTTGAAGAAGCGAACCCCGGGCCGATCGGGAGCCATGGCTTCGGTGCGCCGCCCTCAAGGCACGCGCGCAATGACGCTGGCGCCTTGCTCGCTCTGGTTGCCGGCGCGATCGACGGCCGCGATTCGATAGTCGTAGGTCGTAGCGGTCTCGACGGTGCGGTCGCTGTACTCGACGTCGAGAATCGGCTGGTCGGTTAGTTGCCGAAAATTCCCCCGGGCCTGGCGCCGAAAGACCACGTAGCCGACGACGTCTTCTTCCATGCTCGCGTTCCAAAGCAGGCGCACGCGCCCGGCTTCGGCTAGAGCGATCAGCTGGGTCGGCGGAGCGGGAGCGAAGCGGTCGGCGTAGTCGATTTCACGTTCGCCGCCAAAAAAACTCTCGACGATCGGAGTCTCGTGGCCGAGCGCAGTTACCGCGTAAATGTAGCGTTCGCCGAAAACCGCCGAGCGGTCGAGATACTCGCCGGCGCTGCCCTCGAGTCGGGCCAGTGGCTGGCCGTAGAGCCGGCTTTGGGTCGGACGGCGGTAGATTCCGATGGCGATCGGCGCATTCTCGGGATCTTCGACCGTAGCCCAGGCCAGCTTGATGCCGTCGGCTTCAGCGGTGAGTTGGAAATCCGTTGGCGGTGGCGGCGGGACGCGTTGAACCAGAGTTACGAGATTCGAAAAAGACGAAACCAGCTTCTCCGAGGCGTAGGTCTTGACCGCGAAAGTATGGGCCGTTTCCTCGTGGCCGGCTTGGTCGAGTGCGATCCGAAATGTCAGCTTGCCGCCGTGGGTGGCCTGCTCGATGGCGGCATCGTCGAAGGAATCGACAAGCTGAGCCGTGGCGACGAACTCGGCAGGGTCGGCGGCCGCCAAGACTTCGAGCGGCTGTGCGGGAAGAGCGCTCTCGGGTCCCTCGCTGGGCTCAGTCGCCTCGGCGCCCTCGTCGGGCTCAGCGTCCTCGGCGCCCTCATCGGGCTCGGTTGCCTCGGCGCCCTCATCGGGCTCGGTTGCCTCGGTGCCCTCATCGGGCTCAGTTGCCTCGGTGCCCTCATCGGGTGCTTCGCCGCCGACAACCGCGGCCACCGATTTTTTGGTCCGGTACACTTCGACCCGCTCGAGCTGTTCGAGTAGTCCACCGGCAATCGTGGTCTGGGGATAGGTGAACGACAGGACCGCCGCCTGGCCGCGCTGCTGAATCGAGAGATCCGCAGTTCGCGCCGGGTTTTCGAGAGGCGGCGGGAACGGCGGCGCTTTGTGTCCACAGCCCAGCGCGCCGGCTCCGAGGGCTGCGATGGTTCCGAGAAATAGGAGCAGACCGATTGACTGAAGACCCCGGTTAGAGGACATAGCGACTCAGGTCCTGGTCTTCGACAAGCCCAGCAATTGCGCGTTGGACGTAGCCGGCGTCGATAGTGACGCTTACCCCTCCCATGTCCGGAGCTTCGAAGGAAACCTCGTCGAGCAGACGCTCGAGCAGAGTGGCAAGCCTTCGCGCTCCGATGTTCTGAGTGTTCTGATTGACCTCGACCGCGAGGCGGGCGAGCTCACGGATCGCGTCCTCCTGGAAGTCCAAGTTGACGTTCTCGGTCGAGAGCAGCGCCCGGTACTGCTTGGTCAAGGCGGTCTCGGGCTCGGTTAGGATCTTTACGAAATCGTCCTCGGTCAGGGAATCGAGTTCGACACGGATCGGCAGTCGTCCTTGAAGTTCGGGAATCAGGTCCGAGGGTTTCGACATATGAAACGCGCCGGCCGCGATGAACAGGATGTGGTCGGTCTTCACTGCCCCGTACTTGGTGCTCACCGTCGAGCCTTCGATGATGGGTAGCAGGTCGCGCTGAACCCCCTCACGTGAGACATCAGGTCCGTGCTGCGATTCCCGGCCGGCAATTTTGTCGATTTCGTCGAGAAAAATAATGCCGCCCTCCTCGACCCGGCGCCTGGCATCACGGCTCACCTGCTGGCGATCGATCAGCGCTTCGGCTTCCTGCTGCTCGAGGACCTCGCGGGCTTCGCGCACGGTCATCTGTTGCTTCTGGCGCCGGGCGAAAAGACCTGGCATCATTTCCTTTAGATTGATCCCGACCTCCTCGACGCCTTGCGGAGTGAACATCTCGAAGGTCGGGCCGGTGCTGTCCTCGACCTCGACTTCGACCATGCGGTTGTCGAGCGAGCCGGAACGCAACTTGTGTCGGAACTTCTCGATCGTTTCGGAGAAATCGGTCGCATGCTCGACTTCGGGCGAAGGTGGCGGCACCGGAATCAACAGCTGAAGGAGCCGATCCTCGGCTTTTTGCGCGGCTCTCTCGCGCACCACGGCGCGCTTCTCCTCGCGCACCATCGTGGCCGCGATCTCGACCAGGTCTCGGATCATGGATTCGACGTCCCGCCCCATGTAGCCGACCTCGGTGAACTTGGTCGCTTCGACCTTCAAAAATGGCGCACGCGCCAGCCGCGCCAGCCGGCGCGCGATCTCGGTCTTGCCGACGCCGGTCGAGCCGATCATCAGGATGTTCTTGGGCTGAATCTCCTCGGCGACCTCGGGAGGAAGCTGCTGGCGGCGCCACCGGTTACGTAGTGCGATCGCGACCGCTCGCTTGGCCGCCTTTTGACCTACCACGAACTTGTCGAGCTCGGCGACGATCTCGCGCGGCGTTAGGCTTTCGAGGCGCTCAGACGAGTCGTCGACGGCTGGGGTCTCTGAGGTCATGGCCGCTGGTTGCGAGGCACTCATAGCTCTTCGATCGTCAGGTTGTGGTTGGTGAAGACACAGATATCTGCGGCGATCTTCATCGCGTCTTCGGCAATCTCACGGGCCGAGAGTCGGGTGTGAGAGAGCAGCGCGCGAGCCGCGGCGATGGCGTAGTTCGAGCCCGAGCCAATCGAAAGCAGGCCGTCGTCGGGCTGCAAGAGATCTCCGTTGCCGGAAACCAGGAAACTAGTGTCCTTGTCGGCGACGATCATCTGAGCCTGGAGTTGCCGCATGGCTCGATCGGTGCGCCAGTCCTTGGCCAACTCTACGACGGCGCGCTCGAGATTGAGCTGATATTCCTCGAGCTTGGCTTCGAAGCGCGAGAAGAGCGCCAAGGCGTCGGCGGCTCCGCCGGCGAACCCCACCAGAACCAGACCCCCACCGGCACGCTTGACCTTGCTGGCGGTACTCTTGATCACCGTGTCTTGCACGGTGACCTGGCCGTCCGAAACCAGACAGACTTCGTCATCTCGCCGGACCAGCAGAACTGTGGTAGAGCGAATCTTGGTCACGGGTTGGAGATCATAGCAGTGGCATCTTGCCGCCATTGCTGGCATTGCGGCCATTGTGGCCATCGGGGGTAGACGCGCGAGTTGTGGCGGCCACAAACGCATCGGGCTCGTCCGGAGTGACGATGAGGCGGCCGTCGAGGGTCTCGAGCAGGACCGCGTTTTCGAGACGGCTGGCGTAGAGGTCGAACTCGCCCAGAACATGGGAGTCGAATCCACCCGAACCGGCAACGAATCCACCCGAGCTGGTGAGCACCGCCAAGTGCTCGATCTCGTCTTTTTTGAGCCGGCGAACCGTGGCGCCCTCGAGCGGAATCCGGCGCAGCGCGTGGCGCATGAAGATGGCGAGGGTTTGGTTTTCGACGATGAGTTCTGTCGGGTCGAGTTCCCGGCTCATTCGGTAGATGACGAAAACGCTGAGGGCGAGGAGGAATGCAAGCGCACCGCCGAAAACCTGACGAGTAAGGAGAGCGTAGCCCGCCGCACCCAAGAGGGCGAGTCCCAGGAGCGCGAAGACCCGGGCCAGGCGCTTCTGGCCGGAGGCGACGACTCCGTCGGGCGTGCAGCCGAAGTTCTTGCTGGGGTTGATTGCGGTCATCTCTTCCAGTTATCTCCTCCTTTGGCTCTTCCTTTGGGATCTGCGGGCTCGCGGATGGGCGTCGCGATAGACTCTTTGCATTCGCTCCACCTCGAGATGGGTGTAGTTCTGCGTGGTCGAGAGGGAACTGTGTCCGAGAAGCTCCTGAATCGAACGCAAATCCGCTCCGCCCTCGAGAAGATGTGTGGCGAACGTATGCCGGAGAGTGTGTGGATGAACCCCGCTCGCGATCGCGGCCTGTGCCACGCGCTGGTCGACCAGCCGGCGGACCGATCGGGCCGAAAGGCGATCGCCGCGGTAGTTGAGAAAAACCGGGTCACCGAAACCCTCGATTGCGGCCGATCGGGTCGAGCACCGCAGCTCTCTCCAGCTTTCCATCCACCTGCGCAGCGCCTCGGCCGCGAGCCGGCCGAAAGGCACCATGCGCTCCTTGCCGCCCTTTCCGAGAACCCGGAGCACACGGCCTTTCAAATCGATGTCGTTCCAATCCAGTGACACGAGTTCTCCGACACGCACTCCTGCTGCGTACAGGACTTCGAGTATGGCGCGGTCCCGACGCACGAGCGGCTCGTCACCGGCGACGGCCTCGAGCAATGTTTCGATCTCCTCTGGGCGCAGGTGGCGGGGCAGGGTCCGGGGTTGCTTGGGTGTGCGGACCGCCGTGGCCGGGTTCTTCTCGAGCTCGCCTTCGCGACAGGCGAAACGAAACAAACTTCGAACCGCCGAGAGAGTTCGTGCCTGGCTGCGCGGCCCGACGTCTCGTCGCGACAGCCAGGCGAGGAAGGATCTCACCGCAAGCGCGTCGATCTCGTTGGCTCGAACCCGGTTGGGCTTCTGGGCAAGGAAGTCCCGCGCCAGGAAATCGAGAAACTGGTCGAGGTCTCGGCGGTAGGCGCGCAGCGTGTGGGGGGAGAGATTGCGCTCCTCGAGCAGGTGCTCGAGATAACGGTCGATCAACTTGCGCAAGTCAGCACCTTGCCGTCCTTGGCCGGTTGCGGCTGAACGACTTCGACCCGATGGTCGCGGCACCACGCCAGGAGAGCGTCGCGAGCACGCTCGGCCAGGGCTTGGCGACGCTGGTGGCGTTTCGAGCGCCTTTTGAACTCGGGGTCGAGCTCGGGGCCGAGTTCTGGGCCGAGTTCTGGGAACAGGCCGTAGTTGATGTTGGCAGGCTGGAATCGAGCCGGGTTGGATTCGGTCAGGTGGCGAGCGAGGGCACCCAGGGCGGTTGCGACGGGCAGCGCCGAGGCGGAGACCCCCGCACGTTCCAAGCTCAGGTAGAGGCCGGCTGCCAGTCCGGTGGCGGCGGATTCCAGATAGCCTTCAACCCCGGTAATCTGACCCGCGATGCGAATTCGGGGCCGGGTCTTCAAGCGGTAGAAGCGGTTCAGGTGAATCGGTGAGTTCAAGAACGTATTGCGGTGGACCTGTCCGAGTCGCGTGAAACGAGCGTTCTCGAGTCCTGGAATCATGCGGAACACCCTCTTCTGCTCGCCCCATTTCATCCGCGATTGAAAACCCACGAGGTTGTATTGCGAGCGGGCGAGGTCCTCGCGGCGAAATTGGACGACAGCATGGGGACGCGAACCGTCGGGTGTGCGAAGTCCGACCGGCTTCATCGGGCCGAAACGAAGCGTGTCGACGCCACGGCGGGCGAGTTCTTCGATCGGGAGACAGCCTTCGAAGAAGAGCGTTTGCTCGAAGTCGTGGAGCGGGCTGACTTCGGCTTCGACGATGGCTCTATGAAACGCTAGATACTGCTCGCGATCAAACGGTGCGTTGAGATAGTCGTCGCCTTCCCCCTTGTCGTAGCGTGAGGCCGCGAAGAGTTTCGATTCGTCGAGGCTCTCGGAATCTACGATCGGAGCGATCGAGTCGTAGAAATAGAGGTGTTCGCTCCCGAGCAGCTCGGTGAGGGCCCGCGACATGTCGGGCGAGGTCAGCGGCCCGGTGGCGATCACGGCATCTCCGGTGGGCAGCTCGGTTTTCTCGCGGCGCTCGATCTGAATCAGCGGGTGAGATGTGAGCGTCTCGGTAATCCGGCTCGCGAACCGATGTCGATCGACCGCGAGGGCACTGCCGGCCGGGACAGCCGAAGCTCGCGCAGCAGCGATGATCAACGAGCCCAGGGCCTCCATTTCGCGCTTGAGCAGGCCGGCGGCGTGATGCGGATCATCGCTGCGAAGCGAATTACTGCACACCAGTTCCGCGAGATCGCCGGTTTTGTGGGCCGGGGTCGTTCGCCGGGGCCGCATTTCCCAGAGACGCACCGGTACGCCGCGCTCGGCGAGCTGATAGGCGCACTCGCAGCCGGCGAGCCCGCCGCCGATGACCTCGACCGGATCGTTCACGAGTTCATTATAGGCATCGGGGTATCGGGGACACGATTCTTTCGTGTCCCCTCCCAACTAGGAAAGGTGTCCCCGATGGCCTACCCGGCCGGCGGGGCGATGTCTTCTTCGTAGCCACATTCTTTCTTGTGGCAGACGTGCTGGGTGCCCTTCCTTTTGGTGACTTTCTCGACCAAGAGCGGGAATTCGCACTCCGGACAGACTTTCTCTACCGGCGGCTTCCAGAGCGCAAATTTGCAGTCGGGATAGCGGCTACAGGAATAGAAGATCTTGCCACGCCGGGAGGTCTTCTCTTGGATCTCGCCTTCTTTGCATTCGGGGCAGGCGATACCGGTGCTCTTCGGCGATGCCGCCGCGGGACCGGTCTTGCGAATGTTCTTGCACTCCGGGTAGGCGGAGCATCCGTAGAACGTTCCGAAGCGGCTGCGCTTGAGGGTCATTGGCTGCCCGCATTTCTCGCAGGGTGGGACTTCCTCGGAGCCCTCCTTCTTCTCGCCATCTTCGCCTTCCGGGGTCTCGATGTCGCGGGTGTACTTGCACTCGGGATAACCGGTGCAGCCCAAGAAGCCGCCATAGCGGCCGAACCGCATGACCAGAGGGGAGCTGCAGTCCGGGCATTTTTCGTCCGTGGGGATGCCCTCTTTCTTGATGTTGGGCATCTGCTCGCCGGCGTGTTCGAGGTCCTTCGAGAACTTCTCGTCGAACTCGGCAAGTGCGACCCGCCACTCGAGTTCACCCTCTTCGATCAAGTCGAGCTTCTCTTCCAGCCGGGCGGTGTAGCCCTCGTTGATGATGTCGGAGAATCCGCTTTGGAGAAGTTGATTCACGACCTTGCCGAGAGCGGTCGGTTTGAATCGCCGCTCGACTCTCTCGGTATATTCGCGGTTGGCGAGTGTTGCCAGAATGCTGGCGTAGGTCGATGGGCGTCCGATGCCGTTTTCTTCCAGAGCCTTGATCAGTGTGGCTTCGCTGTAGCGCGACGCCGGCTTGGTGAACTTCTGCTCCGGCGTGATTTTGTGGAGCGTAAGGCTCTCGCCTTCGGCAAGCGTTGGGAGTACGCTGTCCGTCGGTTCCTCGGGAATGTCGGCGGCGCCCCGTACCTCCTGATAGACAGAGAGAAAGCCCGGGTCCTTCATCACCTTGCCGTTGGCGCGCAGGATGTAGGGACCGGTGGAAATATCCACACGGGTGATATCGAAGACTGCCGGTTTCATCTGCGAAGCGATGAAACGATTCCAGATCAGCTCGTAGAGCTTGAACTCTTCCGGTTTGAGGTACCTGGCAACTTCTTTGGGCGGAAGGTCGAAAGTGGTCGGGCGGATGGCCTCGTGAGCATCCTGTGCCCCCTTCTTGGATTTGTAGACATTGGGTTTGCTTGGCAGCTTGTCGGCGCCGTAGGCCGAGGTGACGAACTCGCGCGCGGCGCGGATGGCCTCGTTCGCTACTCGCGTCGAATCGGTTCTCATGTAGGTGATCAGACCGACCGCTCCGCGGCTCCCGATCTCTTTGCCTTCATACAGTCCTTGCGCTACGCCCATGGTGCGCTTGGCCGAGAATCCGAAGCGTCGCGAGGCTTCCTGCTGGAGGCGGCTGGTGATGAAGGGCGGGCTTGGGCGCTGTTTGGATTCGCGCTTGAGAATCTCGGCGACTTTGAAGTGGCCCGCCTCGAGGGCCGTGACGATCTTTGCGGAGTCGTCGCCGTTGCCGACTTCGGCTTTCTTGCCGCCGATCTTGTGCAGCCTCGCGGTGAACGCGGGCGGCTTCGAGCCCTCCAGGTAAGCCGAGATAATCCAGTATTCGACCGGATGGAAGGCATCGATCTCGGCTTGCCGCTCGCAGACCATCTTGAGTGCGACCGATTGAACGCGCCCTGCAGACAGTCCACGCTTGACCTTGTCCCAGAGAAGCGGCGACAGCTTGAAGCCCATCAGCCGATCGATAATGCGTCGAGCCTGTTGCGCGTTGACCCGGTTCTGGTTGATCTCGCCGGGATGCTCGAGGGCATGGAGCACCGCTTTTTTCGTGATTTCATTGAAGGTCACCCGACGAATGGTCGCCGGGTCGCGACCTAGAACCTCGGCAATGTGCCAGGCGATGGCCTCGCCCTCGCGATCCGGATCGGGAGCCAGGAAGACCATCTCCGCCTTCTTGGCCTGGGCCCTGAGCCTCTTGACGACATCTTCTTTCTTGGGCAACACCCGATAGCGGGGCTCGAAGTTCTCTCCGATGCCCAAGTCCTTCTTCTCGAGATCACGAATGTGGCCGACCGACGCCTCGACGGCATAGTCCCGCCCGAGGAACTTCTTGAGCGTCCTGGTTTTGGTCGGGCTCTCGACGATGATGAGGTTTTTGGCCAATTTGGTTTCCAATCTGCGTGCAAAGTAGCCTTGCGGCTGCGGACGGTCGCGGACCTTACCACCGGACTGCAAACACTCGCAACCACGGCTTCATTCCCTGTCTGGTCTCGGAGGGGAGCCGGAGCGTCCCCACACCGGTCCGGGATAGCGGGTCAGAAAGCCCATGATCTCGAGTTCGACCAGGAGGCTCAGCACCTCGTCCAGGCCCAGGGCGGTGGTCTCGAGCAGGGCCGATGCATCGGCGGTCTCGCCGGCGGGGATCGAATGGAAGAGCTTGGCGAGGTCGCTGCGGTTGGGCGCTGTTTCGCCCGGCGCGGCGAGCGGCTCGCCGGCGCCATTGCCCAATGCTCCGGCAGATGCCGAGGCGGCCTCCAGCTGCTGCTGTACAGCGGTGGGCAGAGTCTCCAAGAGTTCACCCGAGGTTTGTGCGGGATGAGCGCCGTCGCGAATCAGGCTGTTCGGCCCCATCGACCGGGGATCGAAGATGTTGCCCGGGATTGCCCACACCAGACGGCCCAGTGTCAGCGCGCAGCCGGCTGTGATCAACGACCCTGATCGCAATGTGCCGCGGACGACCAGGGTCCCGCAGCCCAGCGCCGCGATGATGCGGTTTCGAATTGGAAAGTGGTACGGCTCCGGGGCCGTCCCGATCGGGAACTCGGTCACGATGGCTCCGCTTTCGGCCATTCGGGCTCTCAGGCGCCGGTTGCCTCTCGGGTAGTCGATATCGATTCCACAGCCGAGGACCGCCACGGTTTGGCCGCCCACCGCGAGGGCCCCTTGGTGAGCCGCCGAATCCACACCCAGAGCGAGCCCGGAAACCACCGTGAGGCCGGCCACAGCGAGTTCTCCGGCGAACTTTTCGGCAACCTCGATAGCGTACGGGTCGGCCTTTCTCGAGCCCACGATCGAGATGGCGGGTCGTCTCGGCAGGTGACCGAGCACGTAGAGGACGGGCGGCGGAAGATCGAGATCGAGAAGCTCGACCGGGTAATGAGGACTGTGGCGGGTCACGATCGCACCTCCGACGTCGCGGGCTCGGGCCCTCTCGTTTGCGGCCAGATGGTGCGCGCTGCGAGCGCACTCGCGGGCGTGGCGAATCGACCGGGTCGAGACGCCGAGGTCGTGCGCCAACTCCCCGAGGGTGGTGGAGGGCGCGTCGAGCCAGATTTCGGGTGTAACCGAAAGCCGGCAATTCGCCTCTCTCGATACGAGGGGTGAGGCGTTGAGCGCAACAGTCAGGTCGTCCAGCTGCTGGGTATCCACGCTATGGACAGACGCCAACCATCGCCCGAGGCTGGCGGTCGCGGCTCGGTAGGCGGAAACCCGCGCCCAAGCCAATCGCGCCTGTGCTCGTATATACTCCTGGACCCGGAATTGTTCAGAGTGAGGTCCGAATGCGGGAAGAACCTGGAGGAAGTTACTCGAATGCGCCCAGCTAGCCAATCGGTTCAGTCGACAAGTTTTTTGACGGCGTCCGTGCTCTTGGCGGCGCTGTTCTTGATGGCGCCGCCGGCCGAGGCGGCTAAGAACGCGCTCGATGCTCAGCTTGCCTTCGGCATTGAGATGGCGAAGCGTGGGCTATGGAACGAGGCCATTTTTCGTTTCTCCAGAGTCTCGAAAGAGCGGCCGGGCGACGTTCGTGTGCTCAACAACATGGCGGTGGCCTACGAAGCGATCGGCCAATTCGACCAGGCCCTCGAGCACTACAAGCGTGCCCTGGCAGGGGATTCTTCGAACCGGGATTTACGACGCAACTACGCGCAATTCATCGAGTTCTACGAGAGTTTGAGACCCAAAACGGACGACGAGTCGGAGACGCCTGACTCTCCGACGGACTCCCCGCCTGACGCCTCTTCTGAGTCCCTTCCTGAGTCCTCTCCTGAGTCGAAGAATGAGTCGGCCCAAGGTGAGGCTGCCGAAACCAGCGATTCCGCCGAGGATTCCGCCGAGGACTCCGGACGATAGCGGCGGCCCGGACCTTGCTTATCGAACCCGCAAGCGGAGTTTTCCTAATGAGAGACGACCTGATGCCTCCGGTGCCCCCAATGCGACGCTTCAAGAAAATCTGCCTGCGGTTCTCGGCCGGGGCCACCGTCTTGCTGGGTGTCCTCGTCTTGGGACTGGGGTTGTCCAAGCCGGCGGTCGCCGGCGGCACCGTCGAGGTGCGGTTCAAGGTGCCGGTTCGGGCGCGGTTGGACCTGACCAATGTCGAAACCGTCACCCTGGCGCCTTTCCTCGTGGTCTCTCAGGAGGGCGAGATGCCGATCGCGCGCCGTGGGGTGAACGTCCAGGAGGAGTTCGAGGAGTATCTGAAACGAATCCTGCGGCGCCGGACCCGCCTCAAGCTGGTGGAGGCCGGACCGATTGACTACCCGACCTACGATTTCGCGGACCTGTCGAAGAACCATGATTTTTGGCGAGTTGTGGGCGAGCGGACCGGCGCGGACCTGATCCTGGCAGGCAGCCTCGACTTCGACATTCAGGACCGCAGCGGTTATCGAACCGAGGCCTATGAATCGCCTTACGACGGCAGGACGTACTATCGACAAGTGCTGGTCGAGCAGACCGGTTTTGAGTACGACATCGTGATGGAGGTCTACGATGGCAAGACCGGCAAGCGGGTCTACTCGGACAACTTCAAGGACTTCAAGCAGTTCGCCGGCGAGAGCGTCGATCCGTTGACCGGGATGTTCGAAAACCTCCAGTCTCTAGAGGATCGTATATCGGGCGTCTTTAGCCAGAAGCGCGTCGAAACAACGCGCCTTCTGTTTACCAACTGAACCTGAGGAGAGCGGTGTGTCGCGGTCTATGAGCTTCCTAATGAACTCCCTCCGGCCCGGGGGAGTATGCCTGGCGGTCGCCGGCTGTCTGGCTGCGGGTGTTTTGGTCTCCGTGGATCCGGCCGCGGCCCAGTTCGGCAAGAACAAGATTCGCTACGACGACTTCGAGTGGCATGTCTACCACGCGCCTCATTTCGACGTGTTCTATTACCCATCGGAAGAACCTCTCTTGGAGAAGGTCGTCTCCTACGCCGAAAGCGCCTACGACGAGCTGTCGGTGGCCTTCAACTTCAAGATCGAAGAGGCGACGCCGCTCATCTTCTACGAAACCCACTCGGATTTCGAGCAGACGAACATCATCCTGAACTTCATTCCCGAAGGCATCGGCGCTTTTGCCAGCCCGGTACGCAATCGAATGGTGCTGCCGGTGGATTTGCCCGGGCCCGAACTCTACGAGCTCATGCTCCACGAGCTGACCCACATCTTTCAGTACCACATGATTTTCGGCGGCAACCTGACCAAGGGCGCGGCTTCCGCGCCGCCGACCTGGTTCATGGAAGGCATGGCCAGCTACATGGCCCATGACGAGTCGGCGCGCGACAAGATGTATCTGCGCGACGCGGTGGTCAACGACCGCATTCCGTCGGTGACGGTGGACTTCGGAGGCTTCTTCGCCTATCGATTCGGCCACGCGGTTTTCGACTTCATAGAGCAAACCTACGGCAAGGAAGGCGTGCGTGACTTCATGATCGAGACCCGGAACACCCTGGGTGCCCGGGTCGGCCGAGCCGTGGAGCGGACGTTTGGAATCGAACCGGAGGATTTCGATGCCGACTTTCGGCGCTGGCTGCGCAAGAAATACCTTCCCGAGCTTGTTGCCACCGGCGAGCCCGCGGATTTCGGTCGCAAGTTCCGTCAGAAGAGCGGCCCGTCTGCGGTCCAGACGTCACCGGTGGCATCACCGTCCGGCGATCTGCTCGCGGCGTTCAGTACCGATGGCAGCACCTACAGCAGCGTCAACTCGGCGCAGGTCGATATCGTGCTCTATGACACCAAGACCAGAGAGGTTCTGCGCAATCTGACCAAGGGGTTCGACGACGCCGAGTTTCAATACTTCATCGCCCAGGAACTGACCATGGGGCGGCGGATGGGCCGCGATATCTCCTTTTCGCCCGATGGCGACCACATCGCCTTCTTCGCGCGTCGTCAGAAGGGGCGCAGCCTGGTCATCCTCGATGTCTTGAAAGGCAAGATCACGAGCGTCATTGACATGGAGGTCGAGCAGCAATTCTCGCCGGCCTGGAGTGCCGATGGCAGCACGGTAGCGTTCTCCGGCCATCAGGGGGGGCAGTTCGACATCTTCGAAATCGACGTCGCCTCGGGAGTGGTCTCGCAGCTGACCGACGATCCGATTTTCGACGCCGCGCCGGTCTACTCCCCGGATGGCAAGGCCCTGGTCATGACCTCGGTTGTCGGTGGCTACGGCAAGCTGTTTCGCATTGACCTCGATTCGCCGAAAGAGCGATTTCCCCTTACCGACGGTCCATGGCACGATACCGACGCGGTGTACTCCGCCGACGGCAAGCGCCTGTACTTCACCTCCGATCAAGGCGGGGTCAACAACATCTACAGCCTCGATCTCGCGAGCGGCGAGATGCGGCGTTTCACCAACTCCGTGACCGGTTGCTTCACCCCGACCCTGCTTGCGAATCCGGACGGCACCGAACGGCTCGTCTTCACGGCCTTCTGGAAGGGTCGGTTCGACCTCTACCTACTGGATCCGGAGGATCCGATCACCGAGCCGACCGTGATTAGCGAAGCTTGGAACTTCCCGGCCGAGGGCTCGATTCCGGAGGATCTGGGGCGATTCGAGCCACCGATCGAGGTTACTCTCGACGAGCGAAACAAGGGCAAGTTCGGCGGCCGCAAGTTCTTCATCGAAGACATCGGCGGAACCGTTGGTGTGTCGAACGATCAGACCTTTATTGGCGTAACCTACGTTCAGCTCTCCGACTTTCTCGGCGACCGCAGAATTATCGCCTCATTCCAGTCGATCGAGACGTTCCAGAACTTCGACATTATTTACGCCAATTTGTCGCATAGATGGCAATGGCAGGTTCATCTCTTTGACAACCGCGATTTCTTTATCGGTCAGGATCAGCGCACCGGATTTCTGGAGCGCGGCCGGGTTGCGTTCACCCAGACCGGAGTCAGCACCAACTTCAGCTATCCGTTGAACGTTTCTCATCGCGTGGAGTTCGGTCTCGGCTACACTTTCCGGGAGATCGCCTTCCAGACCTTTCGGTTCAATCCCGACGGCTCGCCTTTTGTCGATCCCGTGACCGGAGATTTTCAACTGCTCATAGAACCACGGGAGGACGATTTCCCGATCGTCACGGCGGGCATGGTGGGGGACACCGTAGTACTGAGCCCCTGGGGCTACGTTGGCGGCCGGCGTTGGCGCGTGTCCACGAGCTACGCTCCCGACCTCGACGAGAGCGGTACCCTGACCAGCAACCTTGCGATCGACTATCGCCAGTATCTCAGGCTGACCCGACGGTCGCAGCTGGCTTTTCGCGGCGTTGCCTATGCCAGTGAGGGGAACTTCCCGAACCCGTTCTACTTCGGCGGCCTCGACACCTTGCGTGGTTTCGATTTTCGGTCACTGGTTGGCGACCGCGCGTTCTACACCAACTTCGAGTTGCGCTTTCCGTTTCTCGACCAGCTCTCGACCCCGATCCTTCGCGGCAGCGTGCGCGGGATCTTCTTCTTGGACATCGGCGGCGCCTGGTACGATTCCGTC
>JADFQD010000045.1 GCA_022561975.1 Acidobacteriota bacterium | reverse complement strand
GGGAAGGGATTGCGCGCGCGCGCATTATGCGAGGGGCTGTTGCCCTTCTTTTGCCCTTCGATTGCCCCGGATCGGTGTTTTTGGGTCCGTTTTCGCCGATTTTGTTGCCCTTCTTTTGCCCTTCGATTGCCCTTGAATTGCCCCTGGTCTGGTATCGGCCCCTCCCGATTGCCCTTGGATTGCCCCGGATCGGTGTTTTTGGGTCCGTTTTCGCCGATTTTGTTGCCCTTCTTTTGCCCTTGGATTGCCCTTCGATGGGTCCTTCGGCTGCTCCCGCGCCATACTTTTGGGCCAGGTAGCGCTGCCACTCGGGAGGCAGGTGCTGCGCGAGCGGGCTCTCCAGTTGGCGGCCGTAGCTGGCGCATTCCTCGGCCACGTCTTGCCACAAAGCGTGCCAGTGGTAGCGTACTTTCTTGTAGCTCCAGCCCCAGCGGTCCGCGCAGGTTTGCCGGCTCGGCAGGTGCCCGGCATCGACGTCGAGCAGTAGGCTGAGGCGCGCTTCGTCGCCGGTGTAACCGCGCTCCGGGCTCGCTCTTCGGAGCAGGTGGCGCAGGCGGTCGCGGGGGACGGGCAGGAGGAAGGGTTTTTTGTCGTCCACACGTTATGGTGACGGTTGGAGGAGTCGTTGGCCGATCTTGCATCGGCGCTTCATTGGGGGAGTTCGCCGAGCGCGCCGTCGAGCCGCGCTTAGGACGCAGGAGAGCGGGTCTGGTGGCAGCGGATCGGTGAATGAGGGCTCATTCACAGCAGGCGGCGCGCGTCGGTGTCGGTGGCAGGCGAGATCTATCGGGGCGCACAGGAAAGCGGGGCACGGCTGGGCATCGCACTGAGCAGGACGAGCCTCAGGGGTGTTGTGCTTGGGTGGAGGGCTCTAGCTCGGCGTAGGCCCCCCGGAGCACGAGCACGATGCGGTCGATGTGGTGGGCGAGGTGGTCGCAGAGCGTGTCGATGCCGTCGCCGCGCCGCTGGAAGGGGTCCTTGCTTTGAGCCTGGCAGGCGGTGCGGACGACCTCAACGAGGCCGGGCAGCCAGTCCAGTTCGTCAGCGCAGCGCAGCACGACGGCGGCGGCCTCGCCGGTCTCGGCCAGGGGGGCGAGCATCTCGCGGGTCAGTTCGCCGGAGCCGGAGAGCGGGAGCGCGGCGACGGCCTCGTGGAGGGTCGGGGGCCGGAACAGCGCCGAGCCGGTCGGACTCTCGAGGAAATTGCCCAGCAACTAGAGGATTTGCCAGAAGTCCCCAAGACGCAGCCGCCGGGGCAGGCAATCGAGCTGGCCGAGTTCCTGAGTCTCAAGTTCCCGCCTCGAAAATGGCTCCTGCGAGGACTGCTACAAGACCGAGACCTCGGCATGGTGCATAGTTGGAGAGGGATCGGCAAGACCTATCTCTCGCATGGGATCGCTTATGCCTTGGCGAGCGGCGGCACGTTCCTCCGTTGGGAAGCGCCAGAGCCAAAAGGAGTTCTGATCGTTGACGGCGAGATGCCCCGCGAGGATCTCCAAAAGCGTCTCGTGCAGCTTGTGCTAGGTGCAGAGCGCGAGGCGACTGCTCCGCTCAAGATCCTCGCAGCCGACGCTGAAGAAGATCCCTTCCCGAGCTTGGAAACAGAAGCGGGCCAACAGCTAGTCGAGCAGAACCTAGAGGGTGTCTCGCTGATCGTTCTGGACAACGTCTCGACCCTTTGCTCCAGTGCCAGACCGGAGAACGAAGCGGAATCCTGGCAACTGCTACAGAAGTGGCTGCTCTCACTACGTCGACGCGGCTACACGGTTTGGCTCGTTCATCACGAAGGCATAAGCGGGCGGCAACGCGGCACGTCGAAACGGGAAGATGTTCTGGCGCAAGTAGTACGTCTCAAGCGCCCAGACGACTATCGGCCAAGCGAGGGTGCAAGGTTTGAGGTTCACTTCACCAAGTCCCGCGGCGTCTTCGGTGCCGAAGCCGAGCCCTTCGAGGCCCAGCTCATGATCGACGAGCGCGGACGAGCCGTGTGGACGTGGAAACTGACGGAGGATGCGAACCTGGTGCAGGTCCGCGAACTCTACGGCGACGGCATCACTAATCAGCGTGAAATCGCCAACCGGGCCGGGATCGGGGTTGCAACAGTGAACCGGAAGATCCAGCAGCTTCGCGAGAAAGGAGAGGTACCGTGACCTTGTTCCTCTGTTCCACCTGTTCCACCTGTTCCACGCCTACCCTACGTGGACGTGGAACAAGATCGACGCGGGTGCGAGAATGAGACTGAAAGAGCTGGCGGGGAAGAGGCTCGAGGAACTGTACCGTAGCGAGGCTCCATGCCTCTCTCTCGTGTCTCGGACCGATGTTCCACCCACACGCACACAGGGGGTGGAACACGCGGAACAGTGGAACAGCGAAATGCCTTCAGGACAAACCGAGGTTGGTAGGTCGCTAGGACCAGTGGAGCCGATCGACACTCTTTCAGAAGCAGAAATAGCAGCGATGCCGCTTGCCCAGTTCGCGCGGTCGAGACTTCGGCTTGTCGTGCACTCAAAGGTGCTAGGCGAAACGGTGGTCTTCGCGGCAGACAATGCCCGACTTGACCCTGGAGAACGCCGCACTGTCTATCGAGCTGCCGAGCTTCGAGCTTTGGCCGGCCTGGCGAGCCTCAGGCCAGGCGAGCTTCGGCAAGTCCACCGTGCCAAACGAACCTTCAAAGGGACGATTCTCGCGTGAGGGGGAGAGAGCGCCAGCGGTCGCGTGCCGTCAGCTTAGATGCAGCGATTCGCCGACGGCTTTTTGAGCCCATTTTCTTTGTGACCTTGCTGCACTGGTACTACATAGGAAGAGGAAACACTCCCGTCCCCCAGCCCCCGCCAAGAGTCTACCAACTCAGAAGAGGAGTGATCCCAATGTCCGCAACTTCATCGACGCCAGCCCTAATCAGCGTGCGATCGAGGTACTCGCTCAAACTCTCGGCCCAGGTGCACCACTGGTTGCACCTGGGAGCTGAACTACACCACGTGACAGCCGCCGAACGGCTCGATCAGGTGGTCTTCGAGGGCTTGAAGCGCGACCGAGACCGTTATCGCGAGCGGGAGCGGAAGATGCGGCAAGACTTTGCCGCAGCTCATCTCGAACTCAAGTAGGGGCTGATGGTCCCGAGTTATCGCTCTGGCCGTCGCGCTTCGAAGCTAACGCAGTCAGGAGCTACGATCTTTCCTCTGACCGCGCAGCCCTCCACGGTTCGTGACCTGATTCAGCGATCGCTTTGCGCTCAGCTTCCGCGAAAGTCGGATGGATCTCGACGGAACGAGCCAGCCGGCGCAGCCGACTTTGGATCTCTTTTTGGTAGAACTGCCCAGTGCCCGTGGCATTTCCGAATCGGCTGCGAGTCTCTTCCACTAGAACCCGATATAGGTCCATTACCGCAAGCGCATGAAAGGGGCGTTCGTCGGTGTCAGATCGGTTGTAGGCGTCCTCCGCTTTCGAAATGGCGCCCATCGTGACCTTGAAGCGCATCTTGGCGGAACGCACTCTGTCGCCACCCGACCGTAGTGGTTCGCCCGGTGCCGCACGTTTCGGAATCTCCAGCAAGTCATGGTCTAGCTGTGCAAGAGCATCAACGGAGACACCAGCAATCTTGGCCACCTGCTCTTTCATGTGCCTCTTGATCGATACGCCGAAGAACGCTGCCTCAGAGACGAACGGCACAACAAGTAAGACTGCGAAGAACGACAGCAGCATTAAGTCAACAACTGTGGGTTCCTTACCTAAAACCGACTCTGATCTCAGAAACAGAAGAGTCCCTACTCCTGTGAGGACGGCGCCGTACCAAATCCACCTCCAGTGCCGCTTAGCGGAAATCGAAAGCCTGCGCCAAAGGAACATGCCTCAAAGCTACCAGTTTCGAAGAACACGGTGTACTTCCCATTCCGCGCGTCCTGCGGCTTGGCGAAAGGAACCGCGCTCCCCTTTTTTCGCCTTTAGGTTCGGAGTTCCGAGAAGTCGACCGAAGCGAAACTCTCGCATGGGGGCTCGGTCCAGACGAAATCCTGTCCGAACTTGGCCTCAAGAGCGGAGAGCAAAGCGCTAAAAGCTCCGTTGGTACTCTTCCGGCATACTTCCACCAGCGCGTACAGGCTGTCCGTGAGCGACTGCAACTCGCTGACCCTATCTTCGCCGATCTCGGTGTGGAGTTCGTCTTGGTTCTGCGGCGGGAGGTCCGTGCGGGCAGATGCCGCGGTTTTGCGCGCAACATCTTGACGGGCTCGGTTACGTTCTGAGAGACACCACCTTAGCTGCGACAAATTGCCGTCGGTGAAAAAGAGGCGGTGCAGGAGGTGTTCGGAAGCCTCCGAAAGATACTGGAGACTCGTGAGATCCACCGTCAGCGGATCGGGCACCGTGATTACGTCGAGAGCGATCCATCTCATCGGATGCTGCCGGTGTTTTTTCAAACCGTCGGAAAGCATCTCGACGAAGCTTCGCTGTGTCCAGAGGGCAAACGCCGCTCGCTCGCCTGCAGCTAATTGATCGTCCCGTCGGCGCTTCTCCCGCCCACTTTTCTCCAAGCTGAAAGCCGCCCACGCTCCTGCGAAAGCGCCACCCGCCGCTGCGAACAGCTCAGAGGTCCAAGAGGCTAACCATTTGGCCGCCGAACCGAATAAGCCGCAAAGAGCAGGTAGGTCCACAGCCACGGCAGTATGCGCTCACCGCACAGCCGGACGCAACTGATGAAGAATCCTAATCGGAGACCAAGATTTTTTTGAAGCGAGAGGGCCAAATTACTGTCAACAAGCCTGCCCGCTAAGAATTTTTTTCTCGGCAGGGGCTCAATTACTAGGACGCGATGCCCCAGCTAGCGGGGGATCCCCCGGTGCCCTTTGCGGCTACGGCTGTCTGTTCCCCTTGTGCTTCGCAAGCTTCTTTCCTCGCTCAACCTGCGATTCACCACCGCCACCCTTCCCCGCTTCGAGCGCCCCGCGCGGGGTGCGAGGCCGGCAGTCGGCGCAGCCGAGGCCGAAGAGCGGTCCGGCGGCCTTGGACCCCCAACCGAAACTCGTTTGGGGGTGTACAAAGGCTGGCTTGCATTCCACTCAGCTCGCCGATTTATCGGAAGCAAAGACTGCGAACTGCACGGCCCCATACAGGTGGTGAGCGATTCTTAACTTGGAGGGCGAATCAACGCTTGGCGAAGTTACCATTGGTGAAGTGGTGGTCCTCTTCCCATCCATAGACCCACTCGCCGAATGCGATCACGCCAGGCGTTCGCGTTTTGCGTAGAGTCAATCTGCGGTCGCCTAGAGACGATCTGGGGCCGGCAGTAGCGATGACTATAATCTCCCCGCCGAAAGCTCTAAAAACCCCGGAGACCGAGTGGGAGACCTGAGTATACTGCTCTGCTTCCGCCCCGCGGGGAGTGTGAACGATGCGGTGGCCTGAGACCAGCAAGCTCCATGGTGTCTCATAGCCTTCCTCTTCCCAGGCAACTTGGTGCCATGTGCCCTGGAAGTAGCCGGGGATCTCCACGAGTCTCTCGTCGGCACAGCCGCCGAGATAGAGGACTGTGCCCACGACAAGCAGGGCTGTTGCTTGTCGGCAAACCCAGTCGAAAACACAAGCGAAGAGGCTGTCCGGCATCCGAGGTGGTAACTCTAGGGTAGACTGGTGGATAGACGGCAACCCGCAGGATGTTACCTCTCCCAACCCCTGACTACAAAGGCATCGCTTCTGGCGCGAAACAGCTCCGCGTGCTTACCCTATGCTTACCCGCCAAGCTAGCCGGCCATGGCGAGTCTCGTAAGTCGTTGAAAACAAATGGTGTCCCCAACGGGATTTGAACCCGTGTCGCCAGCTTGAAAGGCTGGAGTCCTAGGCCAGGCTAGACGATGGGGACGGAAAGGGGGGTCCGCTTTCGCGGGCCGCGCGGATGATAGCAGTTCCAGAAGCAGCCGCTTCATCGTCAAATCCAAGGCCCTACGGTCCAAAAACGGTAGTACGCCAAAGACCAAGGTAAGCTCTCAGGGGTCACGAGGTCTTCCTGCAACAGTTGTCGTGGTGAAAAAAGCCCTCGCTCTGGACCAACGCCTCGACGACTGGGCCGGCCAAGGGCTTTGGCGTCATCTCTCGGCCCTCGTGCTGATCGCCCTGGTCGCGGCCGTGCGCTGGCACCACTGCGTTCTCTTGGGTGACGCGCTGATTGATGAGGAGACCTACCTGGCCGCGTTTCGGGCCATGGCCGCGGGCTCGTCGCCCTACGACATCGAAAGCTTCCACTACACGCCAACCTTCGCCTGGGTCGGCGCCCAGTTGATCGCCCGTGTCGGAGAGTTCGGTACGCTTCAGATCCTTCGCTGGTCTTCGCTAGCCGGTCTGGCCGTCGCGGTCTGGTGCTCCTCGGCCTGGCTGGCGGTCTCCTGGGCAACCCGGTTGACGCTGGCTGCCGCCTTTGTCGCCATGGCTCCCGGGGTGGGTGCGGGGCTATGCACGGGCAACACCTCCTTCGCCGTGATCGGGGTGATTCTGCCCGCCTTGATTTTCTGGTCGAGACGATCAGCACTCGCGGGCGCAGTGCCCTCAGGATTCGCGCTCGGCGCGACGGTCGCGGCCAAACCGTTGGCCCCGCTGGCACTGGTCGCACTCTTCTTCCATAGGCCGTCGAGTACCGAAGGCAGGCGCCACCAGCTCGCCGGGTTGGTCGGCGGACTGACCGCGGCGGCTCTACTCCTGCCGATGATCTCGCGCCTGGGTGAGATGTCCGCACAGCCGATCCACCGGCTCTCCTATGCCCGGTCCTTCTCACTGCAGCGACTGTTCGCCCTGGCCGGTTTCGAGGTCAACGCGCCGGCCATCGTCTTCACCGGGGCAGTTGCCGTCGCAGTTCTCGTCTATCTTCTGCCATTGGACCGATCTCAGCTCCTAGCGGTCGCGGTTTCGATCTCCGTTCTCGCAACACCGATCGTCTGGGACCACACACTCTTGATGACCCTGCCGGTTCAGGTGATGGCACTGGCCGTTGCGGCCGAGCGTTGGCGAGAGGGTTCAGGGCAGGCATTGCGGAGCCGAACCTACGAACTCGTCCTGGTGGGGCTCGGTGCTCTCGCGATTCAGTTCTCAGGAGGCGTAGGCGCCGTTGACGAACTATTTCGCGCAGCACAGTTTGCGTTCATCGCGCTGCCCTGCTTCGCGCCGGCCCTGCTGAGCGCCTATGTGCTGGTCTCGACCGGCTCGCCTGGCTCTACAGGCTCGGCCGGTCGAGGCCGGCGAAAGCGGTAGACCACGGCGCCCACGACCAGCGCCACGCCGGCCGAGATCAAGTGCTTGGGCTCGGCACTGGCGGCAAGGGCCAACGTCACCAACCCGGCAGCGATGGGCACCAGCGGTCCACCCGGAATCTTCCAGGCGTCCGCACCGTCTTGCCGACCGAGCTTGCGGCGCAGCACTGGGACGGCGGCGATGGTGCCGAAGTAGGTCGCCAGTCTCGCCACCACGGAGAGGGTCGCCAGACCCACGAAGGTCCCGGTTAAGGCGAGCGGAAGCGCGATCGCGACTTGCAACACAATCGCCGCGTCCGGAGTGCGGAAACGGGGATGGAGGTGGGCCAGGAACCGCGGGCCGTAGCCATCGCGTGCCAGAGCTAGTAGGTACCGGGGACCGATCAGGATCGTGTTGCTCTGGGTGCCCAGGATCGAAAGCGTAGCGCCCACGGTGAGCAGCAGGCCGGCAACAGGGCCAGCCGCCTGCCGGGCTGCGTCGGCCAGCGGGGTCTCCGAAGCCGCAGCGTTGTCGAGCATGGCGAGCGCAACCCACTGCACCGCAAAATAAAGGGCTGTGATCAGCCCAATGTGAAGCAACAGTGCGTAGGGCAGGTCTCGGCGAGGGTTCTTGTACTCACCCGCGGGCGCGGTCGTGTTCTCGAAGCCGGCGTAGGCGTAGAGCAGAAGCAGAGCGGCCGCGCCCAGATCGCCGTTGCCGGCGGGTTGAGAAGCGACCCGATCGGCGTTGGCGAACCAAAAGCCGAGACCCACGAACACTCCGAGCGGCACCAACTTGCTCACCACGAGAACCACCGCTGTCCTCACCCCGCTCCTGATGCCGATGAGGTTGAGCCACAGGAGGCCGAGGGTCGGCACGACCACGGCCACGACTCTCCCCCACCCAGAACCGGCTCCCGGCCACAGATAGGCCAGCGCCTGCGCGAAGCCGGCCGCGAGCGATCCCACCGAGGCCACGCGGGTCAGCCAGGTCATCCAACCCACTTCGAACCCGATAAAGTCGCCGAACGCCTCGCGCGCGTAGAGATAGGCGCCGCCGGGCTGATCGAAGTAACTCGACGCTTCCGCGAAACACAACACCACCAGAAAAACAGCGCCGCCGGCGACCAAAACCGCCCACACGCTCTGCGGTCCCAGAAACGCCGCGGCGGCGGCCGGCAGGAGATAGATGCCCGAGCCGACAACGTCATTGAGCGCCAGTGCGACGATCTGCCAACGCGACACGATGCGCTGGAGCCCACCGCCGGCGTTGCTGCCGGTGCTCTCGAGATCCGGCCCCGAGTTGCTTTCGCTCATCGACGCAGTATCTCAAGTCGGAGCGACTTTGGGGTCAACCCAACGCGGCCGTCTCGACCTCCACCACGGGCTGCTAGTGTCCTGCACTGAGGTGTCTTGATGGCCGATCCGGAAGCCGAAGGCCGAGCTTGAGTATCCACGGCCACAAACACGGCGGCAGCGCGAGTTCGATGTTCGCGCACCGAGGCTTGCTGGCGTGGGCACTGGCCCTCACACTCGCCTACATGATCGCCGAGGCGATCGGAGGCCTCTGGACCGGTTCGCTCGCGTTGCTCGCCGATGCCGGCCATATGCTCTCCGATGCCGCGGCTCTGGCCCTGTGTCTGATGGCGGTGCGGATCTCGCAAAAACCGGCCACGGCCGAGCGAACTTTCGGCTTCTACCGCACCGAGATCTTGGCGGCGCTCGCCAACGGGGTCACCCTGATTGCGATCGCGCTGTTGGTTTTCTTCAAGGCCTACGAACGCTGGCAAGAGCCCGTCGAAATCAAGGGCCCTGCGATGATGGCGATCGCCGCCGGCGGTCTGATCGTGAACCTCGTCAGCTTGAAGATCCTGGCAGCCGGCCGGGCCGAGAGCCTGAATCTCCGGGGCGCCTGGCTGCACGTTCTCACCGACGCCCTGGGCAGCGCCCAGGCGCTACTTGCCGGTCTCCTGATCTGGCTGTACGGCTGGTACTGGGTGGACCCGCTGGCTTCGGTCCTGATCGGACTCTTGGTGATCTACTCGGCGTGGTCGCTTCTGAGAGAGGCCGTGGCCGTCCTGATGGAGGGCACCCCGGACCACATCGACATCGCCGAGGTTCGCGCGGCGATCGGGATAATTCCCGGAGTTCAATCGGTCCACGATCTCCATGTGTGGACGATCACGAGCGGTCTCGAGTCGTTGTCCGCCCACGTCGTCTGCGAAGGCAGACCACGTACCGCCGTCCTGACCGAGATTCGGGAGACGCTGGCCCGGCGCTTCGGAATCGATCACCAGACCATCCAACTCGAACCCGAGAACTTCGCTGAAGACCGGCCTCTCGATTGTCACTGACGCGGGCGCCGCCCCAAAAATCCTCAACGCTCTCCCGGAAGCCGACCGCGAGGCGCTCCAAGGGACAATCCTGGCATCGACCTGGCGTCCGTTCGAACTCAACGATCGCCTGGACAGCGCGATCGTGGCGATCCTGGGCGAGGGTTCGAGGAAGATCTTCGAAAAAATAGGCAGGGCTTCGGCACGGCAGAACCTCTCCGGACCACACCGCGCTTTCGCTGCGCGCCGGGATCCGACCTGGTTTCTCGCGCCGACCGACCGCATCTACGCCTTCTACTACGACACCGGATACAGAACCAGTCCGCTACACTCATTGCATCTACACAAGCATGAATGAATTGACCCTAAACCGAGGCCGACGCTCAGGTCAGATCAAGGAGAACGAGAATGCTCTGGAAACGCTTGACCAAGCCCCTCGAGAGGATCTGCTGGGGCGGCCTCCTGGTCTTGGCGTTCGCAAGCTGCAGCCGTGAAACGAAGCCGAGCACAACCCGAGTGGCCAAGGCCATCGACGGGCAGCCGACTCCCGGCGGTCGCCTCGTGGTTGCCCTCGGCGCGGAACCCCAGACTCTCAACCCCATCCTTGGGTCGGACCGGCCGTCTACGGCGGTCATCCGCCGGATGACGGCGGATCTGATTCATATCAATAGGGATTCACAGGCCATCGAGCCTGCCCTCAGCACGTCGTGGACGGTCTCGCAAGACGGCCGGCGCTTTGTGCTCGAACTGCGCCGGGGCGTCAAGTTCTCCGACGGCGAGCCCTTCGAAGCTGACGACGTCGTCTTTTCCTTCCGAGTGATCCAGGACAAAGCGGTGGGGTCTCCGAATCGCGACCTCCTGGTCATCGATGACGAGCCAATCAAGGTCCGCAAGATCGACTCTCATACGGTCGAGTTCGAGTTGAGCCGGCCTCACGCCGTGGGTGCGCGGATCTTCGACAGTGTCCCGATGCTCCCGAGCCACCTGCTCGAAACGAGCTATCAGGAGGGCACCCTGCCCGAGAGCTGGCGGCTCGACACCCTGCCTGAAGAGATTGCGGGCCTCGGCCCCTTCCGTTTCAAGAGCTACGCCCCGGCCCGCCAATTGGTGCTGGAGCGTAACCCTCACTATTGGAAAACCGATTCCGATAAAGCGACGCTCCCCTATCTCGACGAATTGGTGTTCGTGTTCACGCCGAGTCAAGACACCCAAGTGCTTCGTTTCCAGGGAGGCGACATCGATGTCATCAACGACCTCAAAGCCGGCGACTTCGCTATCCTGGAAGCCGGCCAGGAGGCTCGCGGCTACCGTCTCTTCGACCTCGGCGCGGGGCTCGAGTTCAATTTCCTCTTCTTCAACTTGAATCCGCCGGCCCCGGGACAGGCCGAGCTCGCCGCGAAGCAGACTTGGTTTCGAAACAAGGCTTTTCGCCAGGCGATATCCGCCGCCGTGGATCGGGAAGCGATCGCCCGGCTGGTCTTTCAAGGCCGCGCCACACCGATTTGGTCGCACGTCAGTCCCGGGAACAAGGCCTGGTTTCACGCCGATCTGCCCCGGCCGACCCGATCGCTCGAGCGAGCCCGGGAGCTGCTGCTGTCGGCGGGTTTCAGCTGGAAAAACGAAGCCCTCATCGATGCGGACGGGGTCGCAGTCACCTTGACCCTGGTCACCAACTCGAATAACGGCGAACGAGTGCAGATGATGACGATAATCCAAGAGGACCTGCGGGAACTCGGCATGAGGGTCCAAGTCGTGCCGCTCGAGTTTCGCGCCCTACTGGCCCGCATCCTCGAGACCAAAGACTACGAAATCTGCATCCTGGGACTGGGCGGAGGCGATGTCGACCCCAACCCCCTGATGAACGTTCTGCTCTCGAGCGGCGCAAATCACTTGTGGAATCCCGGGCAGAGCGAACCCGCGACGCCCTGGGAAGCTGAGATCGACCGCCTGATGACCGAGCAGGCAACAACTCTCGTCTACGAGGAGCGCAAAGCGATGTACGACCGGGTGCAGGAGTTGATGGCCGACGAGTTGCCAATGGTTCCTCTGGTGAGCCGCAATATTCTGGTTGGAGCCAAATCGAACCTGGGCAACTTCAAGCCGGCTATTCTCGATCACCATACCCTGTGGAACATCGAAGAACTCTTCTGGGCAACCAGCGAGCCGCAGACCAGCCAGTAGCTGGCCGGCAACTCGTCGGCAGTTGGCCGGGTCGGTGAAAACAGCTAAGCCGCTCCGGCCTTCGTACGCTGCTGCAGCCAGTCGGCCAGCGGCTCGTAACACAGCACCACAACCAGAAGTGCCGCTGCCGGAGCCAGCATCCAGCCGTAGGAAACCAACACCTGAAGGCCTCGCAGGCTGGCGAGCATGTTGCCCCAACTCGGTACCGGCTCTCCGACCCCCAGCCCCAGAAAGGAAAGCGTCACCTCGGCCAGGATGAACCGGGGAACAAGCAGTGCAAACTGGGTCCAGAATACGCCCAAGCTCTGAGGCAGCACGTGGCGCATTACCAAATGCAAATCGGTCGCGCCCAGACCTCGCGCCGCGAGCACGAATTCCTGTTTCTCGGCCGCAACCGCCACCCCCCGAAACAGGCGCGCCGGACGTGCCCAGCCGATCCCACCGACAATCAGGATGAAGACGACGAAAGCTCGAATCGGACCGAGTTCCAGGGGCAAAACAGCCCGGACGGCGAACAGGAGATAGAGCCATGGCAGAGCCAGAAACAACTCCGTGAAACGCATCAGGATTTCGTCAATGCGGCCGCCGTAGAACCCGGCTGCCGTTCCCAGAACAAATCCAAGCACCACCGAGAGCCCGGCGGCAAAGAGCCCCGCCAGTAGCGAGATCCGAGCGCCATAGAGCAGGCGCGAGAACACGTCCCTGCCGAAGCCGTCGGTGCCAAGAAGAAACAGTCGCGCGGGCTCCTCCACCCCGAAAAGGCGCGTTTCGACAACCCATGGCCCGACCTGTCGCGCAGAGCCCTTCACCCATAGGCGCAACGGCGCCACCCCGCCGGCTCCGCCGGCTCCGACAGCTCGAGCCTGCGTCTGGACGAAGGGACGCCAGTGCCATTGGCCCTCCTGATCGAAGAACCGCAACCGCGTCGGCGGAGCGAACGCGAACTCGCGATGCTGCGCGGAGAAATCGTACGGCGCGATCAAATCGGCCCCCAGAGCCGCCAGGTGGACCAAAACCAGAACTGTCACGGCAAGCCAGAGTCGAGCGCGGCACAGCCTCATCGCACCTCTCGGGTTCTCGGATCCATCCACAAAAGCAGAAGATCCGCGAGTAAATTACCGCCGATCAGGAAGACCGACGACAGCAGCACCGCGCCGACTACCACGTGGGCGTCGCGAGCCAGAATCGACTCGAGCAGCAAGGGCCCGAGCCCGGGCCAGCCCATGATCACCTCGATCAGCAGAGAACCCGAAAGGAGACCGGCGACAGACAGGCCGAAGAGCGAGATCAATGGGTTGGCCGCGGCCTTGAGCGCATGCCCGAAAAGCAGCCGCAACGCACCGACCCCCTGTCCGCGCGCGGCCCTGAGATACGGCGCGTCGACGACCTCGCCGATCGCCGCCCGAACGTGCCGGTAGATCACGGGAAAACTGCTCAGCGCCAGCGCGAGGGCCGGCAGAACCAGATGACGGGCCAGGTCCGCAAGCCGGGCGGCCCAACCCAACTCGTCGAAATCGAGTGACGACATACCACCGGTCGGAAAAAAGTCCAGCCGCGCCGCCAGCAGTAGGAAGCTCAGTCCGAGTACGATCGTAGGCGTCGCCAAAAGAAACGACGAGAGGCCGGCAGCCATCCGATCCATGATTCCGCCCGGCCGATGGGCCGACCAAACTCCCAGCGGAATCGCCGTGCACCACGCCAGGATCAAGGCCGTAACCGTCAGAAATAGGGTGTTGCGAGCCCGCGGCAGCAGCAGCGATCCTGCCGCGGTCTGGTAAACCATCGAAAAGCCAAACTCCCCGCGAAAAACCGACTTGGCCCAATGCAGATACCGAACCGGAAGGGGCTCTTCCAGTCCATAGCGAGCCCTCAGGAGGCTGATGGTCTCCTCGGAAACCCCGGGTCTGAGCTGAAGGTCGGCAAGAAAGTCGCCAGGAGCGAGTTCCGCCATCAAGAACGACAGAACAGAAACCGCGGTCAGAAGAACCAGTCCGTGGACCAGTCTGGGCAAAACGTAGTTCATCTTGGCGTTGAAATCCGCTCGAGATCAGGCCGAGATCAAGAGAGGCCGCCGAAAACGAAGAACAGCTGCCCGAGGCCGGCCAGAAAGCCGAGCACGGCTCCAGTGAGAATGAGCTTCATTTCGTCCTCCTGGAAACAGGGGCGCAAAAGGTCCTGAAACTCCTCCGGCGGCAGGCCCTCCATCCGCTCGCGCAGCAGCTCCTCCGCCCGCTCGGCTCGATCGCGATTGAAAGGCCAATGATCGAAAGGATCGGTCGATACCTCGACCGCCTTCTCACCCACCGATTCGCGAATCAACTCGAGAGTCTCTTCCCCGACCATGATCTGCGAAGCCGGCGCGTAGGTCTTCATCACCCGATCCGCCACGGGCCGGATATGGCGCTTGATCATGGCCTTGGCCTTCTCCGCGCGGGCCCCGTAAAGCATGGCGTAGATGATCTGCTGCAGCGTGATGATCTCGGTCGTGACCAGTTTGCACCACGATGCCGCGACCTCGCGCTGACGGCGTATGAACAGACCCTGAATCGTCCACCGACCGATCTTTATCGGAGCCAACGGCCGAAAGATCATATTGATCGCCAGCCAATTGGTGGCGTAGCCCACCAGGATGCCGAAAACCGGCAGCACCCACCAGGACTTGAAAAAAATCCAGACGGCGAGCTGAATCAGGCCGAACAGAAAGCCGAAATAGAGCCCCGAGCGGACGATGAACTTGAACTCCTCTGCGCCGGCGTCCAGAAACAGTCGGTTGAGTAGATCTTTGTCGTTCTCGAGACGAGTGACGAGCATGTGCTTGAAGTCGATCAGATCCTCGATATTCTCAGCCGCCTCTGCGATCAGACCACTGATCAGCTTCGGCATCTCCGAGCGGACCCGATCGTAGACGCCGTCCTTGATGGTCTGTGGCAGCATTCGCCAAACCGTCGGGTTGTCGTAGTACAGAATCTCGTCGGTATAGGTTTCGAGCCGAAGATCCACGATCTTGGAGACGTGCTCCGCGATCAGCTCCGGCTCCATCGACCGGAACAACTCTTCGAGCGTGCCGAGGCGAAACATCGTCTTGTCGACGAAGATCGAAGCCATCTTGCCGGCTTTGGACGGGATGATTCCCTGCCAGCCCAGATAGGGCTTCAGACCGACGAACTCGAGCGGCTTGAAGGTGAGCTTGATGGCCACCCAGTTCGTCACCCAGCCGATGATCCCGGCAACGAACGGAATGCTCAGATGCTTCCAGAACTCGGGATTGTGGAGCGTCTGTTCGAGCACGTCCAGAACAAGCTACCGGCCGCGCCGGATGGGAAGCAGGAACCCCGCAATCAGCAGTGCCACCCACAATGGCCACGGACCGCCGCTTCCCGCCAGAATCGCTCCGGCGACCAGGCAGAATCCTCCCAGGAGAGTTGCCCGCATCCCCGCGAACGGATTCTCGGTCGGCCGCCGGGTCGCCTGCTCCATAAGCCGCAGACCCTCGGTCACCAGACGCGGGGTCTTGACCAGGGTGTCGATCAATTCGGGCAGTGCCGTCAAACTCTCCTGCGTGAGACGCAGCGGACCGAAGCGCTCGAGCAGGATCCGGTTCATGTGCTTGCGCGAGGCCTTGGTGACATCGAAGTCGGGCAAGAGGAGTTTGCCCACCGCCTCGAAGGTGACGATCGCCTTGACCATGAGCACCATCTCTACGGGGAAATACATCCCGTGCTTGGCGCCTTTGGAGACCGACTGCATGATCAATTCAGCGAGTGAGAACTGGCTGAACCGGGATCGGTGCGACCAGTGGCGGCAAACGTCCTCGACGTCGCGCCGAAAGCCCACGGGATCGGACTTACCGTCGGTGTGGGCAATCAGCGACAGATAATTGGCGGCATTCTCGTGCTCGCCGGCGAGCAGGCTGTAGTAGTAGTAGAGCAACGTGTGCTTGAGGTCCGAATCGAAGCGCCCGACCATGCCGAGATCGATGAAGCCCAACTTCGGTCCCGGCAAGATCACCAAGTTCCCGGGATGCAGGTCGGCGTGAAAAAAACCGTCCCGGTAGAGCATCGAGATAATCGCCTCGGAGCCCAGATCGACCAGCCGAGCTCGGTCCTCGTCGCGCAACTCGTCGATCTTGGGGTCGGTCGCTTGAATTCCGTCGAGGTACTCCATGCACAGGAGGCCCTGATTGGAAAATTCTCGGTAGATCCTGGGGAAAACGATGTCGGTTTGCTTCTCGAAGCTGGCGGAGAAGGTCTCGGCATTGTCGGCTTCGCGCAAGAGATCGACTTCGCGCAGCGTGTAGTCGCAGAACTCGGAGATCACCCGGCGCGGCTGGTACCTCGGCATCAGAATCTGAAGTCCCGCGCCCAGCGCTTTGAGCAGCACAGTGTCGCGCTTGAGCGTCCTGCGAATCCCGGGCTTGACCACCTTGAGGACAACCTGTTCGCCCGCGATGAGGGTGGCGAGGTGAATCTGCCCGATCGAAGCCGAACCCAAGGGCCGCGTGCGAATATGTGCGAAAACCTCCTCGACCGGCCGGCCGAGGTGCCGCCTCACCAGTTCGTGAAAGATTGGATACGGTACCGAGGGCAGCTTGTCGAGCAGGTTCTTGAGTTCCTCGGTCACCCTCTTGGGTAACAGGTCCTCACGCGCGCTCAGGATTTGCCCGAGCTTGATGTAGGTCGGCCCGAGCTTTTCCAAGCGCCGCCTGAGCTGAACCTCGACCGGAGCGCGCTTGAGTTCGCGGTTCACCGGTAGCGCCACGACCGCCAGAACCGGGCGCAACAGAAGGTAACGGATCCGCCGGCGCTCGCTCTTGGGCAACTCTCGAACCCGAGCCACCAGCGCCCCGAGGCCCAAGCCCAAGGCGTGACGTCCGGTGGTCAGAAAACGGCGGACGAGTCCATGCCCGCCGGTATCGACATGCCGACCGAAGTCACGCTCGACGCCGGGCTTCGCCGGGTCGGGTGCCGGAATCTCTTTGTTCTTCGATACTTCGAGCATTGTCCCGATCCCAGAGGAGTCTACCGCGACGGGGCCCGTGGCGCGCTCGCGGGAGCTTGGAGCGTCATCCCCACCTCCTCGTTCAACGCTCGCGCAACATGTGAAGCTGCCATAGTTGCCGGTGGCTCATCGAGAACACGGGCGCCAGCGCCAGGCGCCCTGTTCGACCGATCGCGCCCTCGAGGTAGGCGAGTTCCTGGAAGCGGCTCGCGGTAACCGGATCCCGCGGAGGTGAGAACCCAGCCTTGCGCATCATCAGCAGGCCCTTGGCCTGAATCGAAAGTTCGGCATGGAGGCGGATCAGGCAAAACATGTCGGCGACATCGGCCTTCGAGAAACGTTGCTTCAGCTCGACCAGGTACCTGCCGACACGAGTACTCCCCAGCTGACCGCTCGAAATCGACCGCAGCAGATCCTGATCGCTATCGAAGCTCGAGCCCAGCCACTTGTGCGTGGCCTTCTCTCCGATCTCAAAAACCATGCCGAAAAGCAGCGGCATGCCAACGAGCAGAAGCGCCGTCGAGAGGTTCGGCGACAGGTAGAAGTGGTTGAAAAAAGAATGGAGCACCGATGCCAGCAGCCAACCCGGCAGAAAAAGATGAGGTCGCACCGAGTCGAAGCGCTCCGAGAGCTGGAGAAAGACAATCGCCAGAATCGCCGTGACCGAACCGTGCATGATGGCGGTACCGAAGCCGCGCACCATCCACACCGCGATTTGCGGTTCGGTCAGGATCCGAAAGTACTGGAGGTTCTCGACGGCCGCGAATCCCGCGCCGATGGCGAACCCCCAGATCGACGCATCAACGAGAAAACCAATGCGCCGTCTCCAAATCGCAAAGGCGATGACGGCCCCCTTGAGCAGCTCCTCCACCACCGGCGCGACGTAGCGGATGTAGCGAGTGCGTTCCAGAGCGGACTCCGGCATGAGTAGCGAGTTGATTGCCAGGCAGGCCAAGGCTGCCCCGCCCCCGGCCGCGAGCAACACCGCGACCGTGCGAAACCGAATCAGCTTGTAACTGTCGAGTAGAACCAGAAGCAGCAAGAAGGTCAGAACCGGCAACAGTCCCACTACCAGACAAAGAGCCCTGAGCCCGGCCGTCGGACCCTCCATCAGCGAAGCTGCTGGGCGTCCAGGACCCGGCGCAACTCGCGCCGAGCCGCAAACAGTCGCGACTTCACGGTCTTCACCGGAATCCCGATGACCTCGCTGATCTCGTCGTAGGACAGGCCACGAAAGTGACGTAGCACGATGGCAACCCTGAGTGCAGGCTTCAACTCGAGCAGGGCCAGTTGAATCGCGCGACCGATCTCCCTCGCCTGCGCCTCGCGCTCCGGACTGGCAGCCGAGTCCTCCATCTCCAAGTCGATCGCGGGCGAAGGACGCCGCTTGCCGACCAGGTTGAGGGCTTCGTTGACGCAGATCTTGTAGATCCAGCTGAAGAACCGATACTTGGGATCGAACTGATCGAGCCGTTCGAAAACCTTGAGGAAGACGGCCTGGGCAACGTCTTGCGCGTCGGCGCGGTTGCCAGTGATCCGATAGGCGGCGTTGAAGATCTGTATCTGGTACCACTCCACCAGTTCAGGAAAGGCCGAGCGATCTCCTTCGAGACAAGCGACCACCAGCTCCGGTTCCGTTCGCTCTTTCATGTCTCGCACTTCGGCAGCCTTGGCGCTGCTCACTAGCCCATCTCAAAAACCGTGTCGAATCCAGCGAGTTCGAAGAGCTCACGAATATGGGCGTTCATATTCACGAGCCTGAGACCACCAAGTTTATCAAGCCTCTTGTGGGTGGCCAGCAGAGAGCCGATCCCAGCGCTCGAGATGTAGACCAGCTCGGAGAAATCGACATCGGTAGCCCCCTCGGCGCGGGCCAAGGCCTGGTTAGCCCTGGCCACTTGGGTCGCGTCGAACCGGCCGCTCAAGTAGATGACGGTGGTCTCGGAGTCCCAGACAGCGGCAAAGTCCTCAGTCATCGGCCAGCTTACGGTACTTGGTGAAAGAGACCGACAGGTTGCCATTCTGATGCGAATAGGTAACGTCATCCATCTTCGACCGAACAATGAAAACACCGAGCCCCCCGGGCGTACGCTGCTCAGCCGACAGGGTCGTATCCACCTCCGGGACGGTCGCGGGATCAAACGGCGGCACGCCGTAGTCGGTCAGTCGAACGGAAATCCGGGTCTCGGTGATGTCGAGATCCATCGAGATTCGGTTATCGCTCGAGCGGTTGTGGCGGATCATGTTGGTGAAGACCTCTTCGGCGGCCAATGTAACCCAGAAGGCCGATCTGTTATCGACATTGTACTGCTCGAACACCTCCCCCAAAAGATCAAGGAGTTCGCTGAGTGCGGAAAGAACTCGCGGGAACTCACTGGTCTGAGTCGCCGGTTCGGGCCTCCTCACCCTCGCAACCAAACCTTTGAAGTCACGTTACCACGCTGCCGACTCATGCCTGAGGGGTCCCCCGCCGCATCACCAGTAGGGTCCGGTCGTCCGCATAGGGTGTGCCGGCGGTGAAGGCTGCGATACTCTCCTCGATCAACCGGGCCACCTCCGCCGCCTCTGAACCCACGGCTGCAACGCAAACCGCTTCCAGCCGCTCGAGGCCGTACTCCTCGCCGTTCGGGTTGGTCGCTTCGGTCAAGCCGTCCGAATAGATGGCAAGTAGATCGCCGTCCCCAAGCTCGACCTCAATAGCGGAATACTCGCTACCGGCCATGACGGCCAATGGCAGACCCGTTCTCATCAGGCGCTCGACTCCGCCTGCGGCCCGCACCAGAAGCACCGGATTGTGGCCGGCGCTGGCATAGGTCAACACGCCGGTCTCTGTGTTCAAGCGCGCGAGAAACGCGGTGGCGAACCGATCCGAGGGGGTCCTTCGTTCGAGCTGGTTGTTGACGCGCACGAAAATCCGGTCAGGGGAAAGATTGCGGGCGATTGGATTCGCGCAAAGGGCCTCGATCGTCGCGGTCAGCAGCGAAGCCGCCAGTCCCTTACCCGAGACATCAAAGAGAAACAGAAAGAAGTCGTTTTCCGAATCGGTCGCGAGGACCTGGTAGAGGTCACCCGAAACCCCCTGTGATGGACGGTTCACACCGAACACGTCGTAGCCCGGCACCGCCGGAACTCTCTGCTCCAAGAGCGTCTCCTGAATACTGCGAGCGAGTGCGACCTCAGCTTCCAGCTTGCGACGTTCGGCGGCTTCGACAGCCAGCGAGACATTGCGAAGCCGATGCGCTGCAACCGATGCCAGTGATCCGAGGAGCTCGAGGTCGCGCTCCTCGAACTTCCGCACGTCGGTATGCGAACTCATGGCGATCATGCCGAAACTCTCGTCATCGACCACCAGTGGCGCCGCCACGATGCTGCGCACAGCGGAAGCCATGATGCTCTCGGCGCCGGCGAAGCGCTCGTCCGTCTGGGCGTCCAGCACCAGGGCCGCCTGGCGCTTGCCCGCAACCTCCTCGATCAAGGTTCTCGAATAGAGGGTTTTCGCCTCCAAACCCGGCGGTCTCCGCTCGGCGACCCGCTCGTAAGTACCGTTGTCGCGGGCCAGAAAGATAACGCCTTCTTCCGGGCGAAGGTGCTCGAAGAGGCGATCGAGGATCAGCCTCAAGAGCTCGTCGAGCGAAATCGAACTCGCCAGCGAGCGGTGCACGTCGTCGATCAGTTGGAGCCGCTCGAGGTAGTAGCCGATGTCGCCGCCTGCGAGAATTGTCGCGTCCAGGACAAAGCGCTCGGCCGCCAGATCGGATGCGGGAACCAGCAGGCTCACACCGGCTTCGAAGGCTGCGCGCTCGGGCACCGGTTCGGCTTGGTCCTTCCGGGCCTCAGCCGCGCCTCGAGGAGCGTCGAGCGTCACCCGGCTCTCGGACACCCGGATGCAATCTCCCGGAAAGATGGGCGTCGGCTCCTCGATTCGGACTTCGTTGACGAAGGTGCCGTTGCGCGAACCGAGGTCTTCGACCACCAGAGCGCCCTCCCGCAGCTCGATACGGGCGTGCTCTCGCGACAGGTACTTATCCGGGAGGGTCAGCCCGGCTTTTGTGGATCTCCCGATCGTCAGACTCTCGCAGTCGAACTTTCGCTCGAACGGGTCGTCCGAGCCCGACACGACCAGAAGGCGAAACACCTCAAAAGCCTATCAGGCGCGAACCTCCCGAACCCAACTACAGAACCTTGAGTGAAAGCATGAATTCGTCTGCCGAATCCCTGCCCAACTCGAACGCCACCGCATAACCCGCGGACAGCGTCATCTCTAACCGCGAGAGCAGCTTGAATCTGAGATCGAGCTGAGCTCCGACCGAACTGATCTCGCGTTCATCGGCGCTGGAATCAAGGTCGGTTCTGAGTCCTGCGGCAAAGAGAGCAGGTCGCAGCCACGTACCGTAGAAGCCCGGAGTGCCAAAGCTGCGAAAGCGGATCGGTGGGAGATTCCACTCCACCATCGCCTTGGCGAAGCTCTTGCCGCCAATCGCGTTCAACTCGATTCCCGGGAATGCATACCACTTACGATACCGTTTGATCTCGCCGCTGCCGACATAGTTGTTACCGAAGCCCCCGAAAAAGTAGTTGGCATTGGGATCCTCCCTATCACCCGAAACGACTCCGGCAGATGTCCTAAGCCAGATCGAAGAATGACGTAGCGGAAGAGCGAAACCGACGTCAAGATTTCCCAGGATGCGAGGAATCGTTTCGCCCGAAACCTGATCGATAACTCCAACGAGGTCCCAACTAAAGCCCTTCTCGTCATCGACCGCCCCCAGGGACTTTCTGAGATTCGAATAGCCCAGTGCGATTTCAGCGTTCAGGATTTCCTCTACCGGAGCGGCCACATTTTGGAAATCCGGCAGTCGATCCAAACCGCCATAGTAGGTGGCTTCGACATCCAAGGTCATATTTCGTGGCCGGTCGGAGATCAGCGACTTGTGGTAGCCAATTCCGAGCGAATAGCCCTTGCGACTCTTCTTTGTCGGGCCGAAAAGATCATAGAAATCCGCGTCATTGTATTTGCCGGAAAACGACCAGTCGTAGCGTTGATACTCGAGATTGAGATGGAGTCGTTCATCCGACGGCAACGCGCTGTCTGGCGTGTAAGAAGCTGTGAAACTCGCCCGGTTGAGTCTCAGTGGATCGGAGAAGTTGGCGGTGAATCCGATCGCCTCGAAATCTTTGTAGCCCTCGACAACCGGATAAACCGACTCCAGCTGAATTTCCCTGATATGGCTGTACGTACCTTCCTCGGTAATCAGCGACTCCAGCGGCACATCCGCCGGCGAGCCCAGCTTCCAATCCTTCAGAATCGGATTCGCTTCGACCAGCTGCTGGCCAAGAAAAACGATGGGATTGATGTCCTCGACCGGCTTCACTTTGACGGTCGCCGGAACAAATCCCTCGCCGGTGTAGCGAAAGACGATGAGAGTGTCCTCGTCAACTGGAATCGGCCGAAAAAATCCGGTCTCGGTATTGGTGAGTCCCTCGAGCGACTTGGTACCGATCTCGTACCTAAAAATATTCGACGCGCCCGTGTAGTAGGAGCTGCCGTAGAGATACTTGGCGTCCGGCGAGAACACGAAGTTCGACGGAATCGAGTCGGCGAAATCGACCTCGGCGATCGGGGCTACCTTGCCGGCCAGCAGGTCATTTGTGGCCATCACCAGGAGCCGGTGATCCCCGTTGATTTCCGCTTTTGAGGCGGAAAGCAGTCGCCCATCGTGTGAAATATCCAGGTTGTAGATGATCTCCCCGTAGGGGAACGAATGGATCTGTTCCCACTCTCGGTACGGAAAGGGAATACGCACCAATGTGGCGATGCCGTTGAAGTGTCGGATTCCCCAAATCGACCGGTCGGCTTGATTGAACGCCAGATCCCCGACGCGCGCATCTTGGATGAGAAGCTCGGTTTCCTTGGTTTCGGGATCTACCGATCGCAAATCTCGGTGTTTGTGATTGTCGGTCGTGTAGAAGATCTTCTTGCTTTCAGGATCGTAGGCCATGGATGTAACGGTGAAGATGACCGGGTCCTTGACATCGATGATCTTCTCCACCGATCCATCCTTCATCGAGAACGCGCCGACGTGCGCTACGACGCCGGGGTATCGGAACGCGGCATACAGTTTCTGCCGGTCCGCGTCATAAAAGGCTCGCGAGACGGAACCCAGGGCTCGATCGGAAAGATCTCTAAAGGGAGTCGTCGGGTAGCTTCGAATGCGCGCAAGGTTCTGATTTTGGAAGTCTCGCTCCCAGATAATCCATTCGCTCCAAGCCTCTTCAAGAGGTTTTCCGAATACTTCCTTGAATTGGGCGGCGTAATACCGTTTGCTTCCTGATTTACGCGATACCCATTCGACGAGAGTCTCGGGAGAGGTGGTATGCGCCAAGTAGGTCATGAACCGTGTTCCATACAGGTAGTTGTTGACGCCGACTTGGAAATCGATCTGCGTACCCTCTGAAACCAGCCCCAACGGATCGTAGAAGTGACTACCATCACGCACCATTGAGCGGAAGACCATCTCGTCATAGGCGCCCTGAGCTCGACCGATCCCGCCTGCCATCCAGGTCTCCAGGAATACCGCGATGCCCTCTTGGTACCAACCGGGCGCAGCAACTCTCGGAGTCGTCAAATAGAAGTAGAAGATGGATTCCGGATGATCGGCAATGGGCATCACCTTGCCGCCAAGCAGCTTGCGGAAGCGCCGATCGCTCGCAGCAGCTACATCGACCACGGCCACGTGAACCAGCTCATGGTTCATCATCCAATTCATTCTTTCGTTGCCGGACAGCGTCTCGTAGGCAAAACTCAAAGGGGCCATCTGAAACAGAAGATGGTTGGTGGGAACGGCTCCGGCGCTGGCGTTTCCTGAATCGGAAAAGTCGGCGAGCAGGACGGTGATTCTCTCGGACGGGCTGTACTTCCAAAGCTCTTGATGGAAATTCAGGGCGTTCTGGAAACACCGCGCCACATGCGGGGCAAGATACGACTGCTTGGCCTTTGAGAAGAGCAGTCGAAGATCTTCGGTTTCCAGGGTGTCGAATTGAGCTTGCGCGGGTCCGGTAGGAACGCCGAGCAGCAAACCGATCAGCAAGCTAAGAATTCCTCTCATACTCCGCAATGGAGTCGCCCCCTTCTTTCTCAAAAACAGGGGAAGCGCTGCCCTGCTGGGCAGCACTTCCCCTGGGTCGTCTCGGTCCCTCGTAAGGCTGGGAATCAGAGTCGCCTCACCTTAACTCAGATTTCGACACCTCCGTCGGGCTGGTTCGATCTTCCTCATTCCGCGTCCGAAAGGGAATCAAGAAGGGAACTACGCAGGCCGCTTTCCATGAGAGATTGGCTGAAGGCCTCGCTCTGCAGGGCACGACTCAGGTACTGGCTGAACCCCTCGTCCTGAAACGCGCGGCTCAGAGACTGGCTGAACCCCTCGTCCTGAAAAGCACGACTCAGAGACTGGCTGAACCCCTCGTCCTGAAAGGCACGGCTCAGGTTTTGGCTGAAGGCTGCGTCCTGAAGGGCGCTCCTGAGACCCACTCTCCTGAGAGAGCTAATCAAAGCGTCATTCGCCAAGCCCTGTTGGAACTCCTTACTCTTGATGATCTTTTTGGTTTCCGGATCGTTCACCAGCCGGTCGAACTCATCGCTCTGCATCCACTCCTGAACCGCGTTCTCGTCCAGCTTGACGTCTTCGGCCGTGATCTGCTCGGACTGATACTTCTTCGCAGCCCCGATGGTGCCAGTGACGTCCTCCTTGGGCGGGATCACGCCGGAGAAGTAGAACGCCGCCGCGAGCACTGCCGCGCCGATGCCGATCCAGAGAAACTTGTTGTTTTTTGCTTCGCTACTCATGGTTGATTCCTCCCAAAGAGTTGGTCGCAGTCCGGCAGTGGCTCCCGCGACATGTGAAAACTACCGATCAGCTTCCAGAAAGTTGATGTAAGAAAAACTCGCCTTCGAACGGCTCGATGCCGGTACCGAAGGCGGAAAATGTGAACGGCCGGTCAGCCTCGGTGAGAGCGAGCAAGAGCTCGACGCGCCCCGGTCCGCTGACCTGGAGGGTAACCCGGCCGGAATCGGATTCGTAGGAACCCGTCGCGCCATTCAGGAAGTCGACAGCCTGGACCTCCAGGCCCGGCGCGCTGAAGATAATGGTGGAGAGCCCCGATCCCAGCTCCAGCGAAGCCGCTAACCGATCGTCTCGCGCCGTCAAGCGCACGAAATCAGGTATGTCTGTTGGGCTCGTGGCGCCCTCCGGAGCCGGCTCCGGAACTGGAACCACCGTTCCCACAAGTTCGGAGGCCTGCTCGGGGGAGAGCGCCGGCCCAAAGCCGAACTGATAGACCACCACAGCTCCAATCAGCAGTCCGGCCGCCAAATAGCCCCATTGGAGCCACGTACCCCGCACGACAGGCGCCGGGGCGGTCGTGGGAATGTCGAGCGTCGACGAGCCGGTCGGGTCTGTCTCGCTCAGAGGCTCGCTCTTGGGCTCGCTCCGGGGGGCGCTCGGAAGCGACGGTACCCGCCGCCCTCCCTGCTCTCCATAGTCGATCGCGCCCAGAATCAGATCCTTCAGCGCTGCCGGCGCTTCGAGGTCCTCGACTTCCGCAAGCCGTGCTGCGAAATGGCGGATTTCCGCCTCTATCCCCAACTTCGGCCCCAACTTCGGCCCCAACTTCGGCCCCACCTCGGACGCCCCCCCCTGCTGCCCTGACGCTGTCGCGGCCTCGCGCAACTCGGCCAGCTCACGGGCTTCTCCGACGCTCAGCTCTTCGTCGAGTTCCGCCCAAATGAGCTCTTCGAATCGGTCTGTCATGGCATCATCGAATCGGCGTGTGTCTACCTTCTGCACCAAATACCAGCGACCGGCCAAATAGTTGGTCGTAGAGTTCTTGGGCGCAATAGGTACCTTCAGGGCCT
>JADFQD010000044.1:23365-25867 GCA_022561975.1 Acidobacteriota bacterium | reverse complement strand
CGCCCCAACCCAAAGGGCGACCAGGGGTTACGGCGCGTCTGCGGCGTTGCTCGTCGTCTACGATGTCCCGGCATCGCTTCCTCCTCGCGCCTTGCATACGCACCGTAAGCCCTGGTCGCGCGACCCACAGGACTTCTACCACGGGCTGCTAGATTCCAATCGCCAGCCGGTGGGCCAGAACTTCGGGCAATCCGGCCTCCAGGATAGACCGCTGCGCGGCCTCGATCGCATAGTCGCATCGGCGCCACTCGATTTGCGCCCTTGCCGAGTCATACACGAAATACGCAGCCCGCGGGTCGCGGTCCCGCGGCTGCCCCACGGATCCCGGATTCGCCAAGTATCGCGTACCGGGCTCGACCTGGATCGAAACCCCGTCGCCTTTGAGCTCTAGGGACGAGAGTTCTCCATCCCGGGCCGTAAAGCAGGTGGGAATATGGGTATGCCCGAAAAAGGTGAGGGCGCCTGCGTGGTTGGAAAACACGTTGGCGGCATCTTCGAAACTGATCACGTACTCGTCTTCATCGAGAGGGGAACCGTGGCACACGAATAGGCCCGGAGCGACTTCGATTGGGCCGCGCGGAAGCCGTGCCAGGTACTCGAGATTCTCCGCCGTCAGTGCCTGCGCCGTCCAACGCAGCGCTCGGCGAGCTACGAAGTTGAAGTGAGCGTCTCGAAGCGGCGTCGCGACGACCGTGTCGTGATTCCCCCGGATGACCACGATCGGCTGCGCCAAGTCGAGGAGCTGTGCGATCACCTCGTTGGGGCCGGCACCGTAGCCGACCAGATCGCCCAGCACCAGTACCGAGTCGATCGAATCGCCGCGAGCGTCTTCCAGGACCGCCTCGAGAGCCTCTGCATTGCCGTGGATGTCAGTCAGGATCAGGTACTTCATCGCCGGTCTGCCTGGGACCGGCCGGCGGAGTCCGCTTCCAAAGACATTCGGATGATTCGTCGAGCCACCTCGTCCGGCGGCTCGTCGGTCCCGAGTTCCACCCTCAGACCGGCGCTCGAGTAGCTGTGGCGTCGCTCCTCGTAGAGGGCCCGGGCCTGGGCCGGTGATGCAAACAACGGCCGCTGCTGTCGGTCTGCCGTATTCAGCCGGCTCAGAATGGCATCAAACGACGGATCGAGCCAGAAGGTGATTCCGGTCGAGCGCATTAGCTCCACGTTGTCCGGTCGCGTCGGGGTACCGCCCCCAGTCGCGATCACGAGGCCGTCTTCACGCCCGGCCAGGCAGCGCAGAGTCGCACTCTCGAGGCGTCGAAACCCTGCCTCGCCATGCTCGGCAAAAATCCGAGATATGGGCATCTTCGCGTCGGCTTCGACTGCGCGATCCAAATCCACAAATTCCATTCCTGTCAAGTCCGCCAAGCGCGACCCCACGGAGGTCTTGCCGGAGCCCATGAAGCCGATCAGGTAATACTTTCCGGCCGACTCCACCACAGAGGCTACGAGTTCGCTCGACTCTTGTTCTATGGCTTTCGGCCTTCCCGTCGAATCGCCCGAAGCAGGAGTCCGGCGAAACCACCCCACACCACGCCACAGACCAGAAACATGAAAAGTAGCGCCGTTGCGCTCATTATCTACTCCGGGCCTCGACTCGTCTGGCAAGCAGCCAGCGGTCCAGGAGAATCAGTCCAACCAGCGCAATAAAGAACTGAACCAACACCGTACCAACAGTCTCGACTCCGAAAGGATCGAGCCATTTGTCGGGGGGGCCAACCTTGGCCTCCCAGAGCCACCAGACCATCAAGAGAACGGCTTCGAGCGGAACCACGACCGAAATCATGAAGTTCCACCAACGGCCGATGTGGAGATCGCAACCCTCGGCGTTGACCACTTCGGCACGAAGCTTCTCGACCCCGAACCTACGCGCCGCCAGCGCGAAGAAGAGCCCCGAGACCATCAGGCCAATCCCCCAAACCCAGTCCTGGTTGTGAAGAAAGTCGAGCGAAAGAGCCGAAGGGGCGCCGAACCAGAGGGTCGCGAAGCAGACCATGATGAGGGCTTTTCGACGAGTGAAACCGGCATCGAGTAGCACCCTGGTGATCAATTCGATCATGGCGATCAAGCTGGTGAGAGCCGCAAACGAAAGCGCAAGAAAGAAGAGAACCATGAACAGGCCGCCGGCGGGCATCTGAGCGAACAGCTGCGGCATCCAGATGAAGGTCAAGCCCTCGTTGCCGGCTCCGACGATCTCATCGCTGGCGCCTGGATTCAAAGCAAAGACCGTGCACAGAACCATGATCCCGGCCAGCAGCGACATGGCATTGTTGCCGAAGCCGATCAGAAAGGCGTTCAAAGGCACGTCCTCGCGCGCCCGCATGTAGATCGCGTAGGTGAGAATGAGACCCCACCCGGCACCGGTATCCCAAGCGTTCTGGGTCAACGCCTCCAGCCAGATCTTGACGTCGGTGAGATCGCCCAGGTTGGGGGTGAACAGAAACTCCAGTCCTCCTGGCGCGAGCAACTCACCCGAAGCCCAGCTTCGCCCGGTCCCAC
>JADFQD010000044.1:0-23355 GCA_022561975.1 Acidobacteriota bacterium | reverse complement strand
GGTGAGAATCAGACCCCAACCCGCCCCGGTATCCCACGCGTTCTGAGTCAGGGCTTGAAGCCAGATGTTGACATCGCGCAACGCGCTCCAATCCGGCCGGAACAGGAACTCGAGCCCGGCGACCGCACCCGGCAGGGTCACAGCCCTGACGGCCAGGATAACGACCATGCCGACCAACAGAGGAATAAGTACCGTCGCCACCCGCTCGATGCCGCGGACGCCGAACCACACCACGGAGCCGGCCAGCACCAGGGCCAGAGCATGGGTGAAAAAGGACGAACCGCTGCCGGCGTAGGACTCCCAAAAAGCCTCCGGATCGGCTTGGCCCAGCTCTCCGACCAGCGACGCGAAGAAGTATCGAAGGCACCAACCCGCAACCACCGAGTAGTAGAACGCAATCGCCGCAGCGCAAAGCGCTACCCAGCCGCCCATCCATCCCGCGCGCTCGCCGGCAAACAAGCGAAACGTCCGAACGGTTCCCAACCGGCCTCTCTTGCCGAACGCAAACTCGACGATCATCAACGGAATCGACCAAGCCAGAAGAAACACCAGCCAAGCAACCAGAAAGCTGCCGCCACCATTGGTCGCTACGATCCGGGGAAAACGCCATATGTTGCCGGTCCCCACCGCCATGCCAAGCGTCGCCAGGATGAGCCCCCAGCGGGAGGAGAAGGTCTGACTCACACCCCGACCAGCTTCGGCGCGGACTTTTGCGGACGAAACCGTTCCATGAATCGGGTCGAAACATCACCCCTGCGAAAACGATCGTCTCGCACGATTTCGCGGTGCAACGGGATGCTGGTATCGATTCCCTCGATCACAAAGAAATCGAGAGCCCGTTCCATCCGCCGGATGGCCTCCGGTCGGTCGGCGGCGTGAACGATCAGTTTCGCAACCAGCGAGTCATAGAAAGGCGGGATCACGTAGTCCTCGTAGACGTGGGTGTCGACACGCACGCCTGGCCCACCGGGGGGATGGAAGGTCTCGACCTTGCCAGGCGAGGGTCTGAAGGTCTCGGGATGCTCGGCGTTGATCCGGCACTCGATCGCGTGACCGCGAGCTTGGAGGCCGCTACGAATAGTGAGCTTCTCGCCCCAGGCCAGCCGCAGCTGCTCCTTGACCAAATCGACACCGGTCACCATCTCGGTGACCGGGTGCTCGACCTGAATGCGGGTGTTCATCTCCATGAAATAGAAGCTCCCTGTGCGCTCCAAGAGAAACTCGATCGTGCCGGCGTTCTGGTATCCAACATGCCGGGCCAGTCGCACCGCGGCCTCTCCCATACTGAGCCGCAGTTCGGGGGTCAGTGCCGATGAGGGCGCTTCCTCGAGCAGCTTTTGGTGACGCCTCTGGATCGAGCACTCGCGCTCACCGAGGTGGATAACGTTCCCGTAGCGGTCTCCCAGGATTTGGAACTCGATGTGCCGGGGCTCGACAAGGTATTTTTCGAGATAGATCGAACCGTCACCGAAGGCTACGGCGGCTTCCTCGCTCGCGGTTTGAAGCTGCTGCTCGAGTTCCTCCGGCCCGTGAACGATGCGCATGCCGCGTCCGCCACCGCCGGCCGATGCTTTGAGAATCACTGGGTAGCCGACGCGGGATGCCAGTGCGCGAGCCTCGTCGGCGCTCGACAGAGCCTCCTGGCTGCCGGGAAGCACCGGAATGCCTGCCTCGCGCGCGGTCTTTCTGGCGCGGGACTTGTCTCCCATCAAGCGAATACTGTCTGGGCTCGGGCCGATCCACTTGATTTTGCACTCCCGAAGAGCGTCCGCGAAACCCGCGTTCTCCGCCAGGAAGCCGTAGCCTGGATGCACCGCCTCGGCGCCGGTGATCTCGGCGGCCGAGATGATCGCCGAAATGTTCAGATAGCTGTGCGCCGACGGTCCGGGGCCGATGCAAACGTCCTCATCGGCATAGGTGACGTGCAGGCTGTCGCGATCGGCGGTGCTGAACACCGCCACCGTGCGGATGCTCAGTTCTCGGCAGGCTTGGATGATCCGCAACGCGATCTCGCCTCGATTGGCGATCAGGATTTTCTTGAACATGCAAGCGGCCCGAATTCACGAATCAACACGAATCACAAAAAGCGGCTCTCCAAACTCCACCGGCTGTCCGTTGGAAGGAAGGATCTCCAGAACCTCACCGGCAACGTCGGATTCGATCTCGTTCATCAACTTCATGGCTTCGACGATGCAGAGCACCTGCCCCACGCTGACGCGATCGCCTACCCGAGCATAGGGATCGGCGTCAGGGCTGGGCGCGTGGTAGAAGGTCCCCACAATGGGCGAGGTAATAACGTGCCCAGCCTTGCCTTCGGAGGCTGTCTCGGGCGCGGCAGCCGTGGTCTGATGCGCGCCTGCCACTGCCGCTGCAGTCGATGCTTGCTGAACGGCCGGCGAGAACGCGGCCGGAACGCCGACCGAAGGGCCGACGATCTTGACTCGGAAGTCCGATCGCTCCACCTCGAGCTCTTGCAGTCCCTTCTGGCAGACAATGTCGATCAGTGCCTTGATTTGCTCGAACGTCAATGGGTGCCTCCCTATGGAATCGCCTACAGCAGATCTTTCTCGAATGCCAGCGGCGCACGGCGCAACTCGAAACGGGCCCGCCCGACGCTGGCACCAACAACCAGAACAAGCATCAGATAGTAATTGGGAGCCACCCGACCAAGCATCACGGAAAAGCGCTCGGTGGCAAGCGAGTACTCGAACACCTCACCCAAGCCCAGCTCGCCGCGGTTTTGAGAGATCGCCTTGAGCTGAGTCAGCAGCTCGACGGCTAGATTGTCGGTGTTGAGTTCGCCGAGTTGATCGCTCCCTGTGTAGCTCTCCACCCGAATGCCGTCAGCTGCAACCAGCGACGCAAACGCGAGACCGTCGAGACGGGAAGCGATCCCTGCCAGGCGCTGCTCGAACATCAGATGCCCGACGCATCCGCTCGGCGTATCCGCTCAAGGTAGGTGGTGAGAGCCTGCTTCTTGCGTTCCACCAAGCCCGACGTCGAGCCCTCTTCGCTTGCGCTCGTGTCGCCCGCATCGCCCGCTGCCGGTGCAACCGGCGCTGCCGCTGGCTCCGGCTCCCTCGTGACCTCGAGTCCACGCCGGGCCGCACGGTTTTCGGGCTCACGGGTGAGCACCTCCTCGAAGACCTCGACGGCCTCCTCTCTGTGTCCCTGCTCCCGATAGAGTTCTCCCAGAGTAACGGTCGAGTTCCCGACCGCGCCCGGCTCATCTAGCTCCTCTGGCTGATCCAGCTCCAGCGGCTCCTCCGGCGGCTCGAAGGTGAAGATTCCCCCCTCCGCAAGCTCCTGCCAGTAGTCGGACAGCCTCCCCGGCGCCAAGGCCGGGGCAAACGGCTGGTCGTCTTCGCGCCTGATGCCTTCCGATGCCTCGCTCGGCACATCTCCCGGTCCGCCGGCGGGCTCGAGTTCGGCGCTCTGAGAGTTCCCTCGACGTTCGGCTGCCTCCAAGAGTTCGTGCAGGCGTTCGATGTCGGCATCGCCCGCGCCCATCATTTCGTAGATGTCCAGCTTTTCGCGAGCATCGTCCGTCCTGCCGACACCCGCATAGGTCTCCACCAGGAGCTTGTTGGCAACCAGATGCGCCGGATCGCGCACGACGATCTGTTCGAGGTGGAGAACCGCTTCGTCAAAACGCCCGGTGTCCACGAGATGACGGCTCAGGGCTACCCGCGACGCGATATGTGTCGGGTAGACCTCGAGCCCGGCTGCAAGCGTCTCGATCGCAGCCGAGATCTTCTCCTGGAACCCGTACTGCTCCGCGAGGCGCAGCCCGATTTGCGGGGTCTTCTCGAGTTGCCAGCGGCGCTCGAGGGCCTCGAGAGAATAGGTTGGAGTAGAGGTCACGGCGAAAAAAGTCCCGTTCGGGCTAGGCAATAACTATATCAGCGCCATCGGGGACACCGTGCCTCGGTGTCCCCTCCCGGCTGGTTTTCGAAGCACCCCGCGCCTGTAGCGGTCGACCTCCGTGTCGACCGTCTTGTCACCACGCACCGCGTGAGGATCGGCCCCCCGGAGCCATCTCGGAGGTGCTAAATGCCGTCGCCGGTCAGGCTCACCGAAACCGTGCCCTCGTTGGCGTCGTTGCTGTTGATGGTAAGAGTACCCGTTTGGCCGTTACTCACGCCTGTGGGTGTGAAGCGCACAGTGATGATCTGGCTCGTGCCCGGGCTCAGGGTGACCGGAGTCGCTGGAGGCGCATCCAAGCTGTAGGCCGCCCCGCTGATCGACAGACCGGTGACGCTCAGATCGGCCGACCCGTCGTTGAAGATCGTCAAAGTGAGCGTCGAGGAAGTCCCGTTGGTCACGTCGCCAAAGTTGAGGGTCGTGGGCAAGACTGTGATCTCGGGCGCAGCAGCTACCACCACGGCCTTGGTGAGCGTGTTACTCCCCCCGATGTTGGTTGTCGTGAGCGACACCATGTAGGTGCCTTCGACGGCATAGGTATTGCCCGGGTTCTGTGAGGTGCTGGTGCCGCCGTCACCGAAGTCCCACAGGTAGGTCAGCGGCGCGGCGCCGGTCGAGGTATTGCTGAAGTTGACGGTCAGGCCGGTTACGGTGAAGTCAAACCCGGCGATCGGCACGTCCGTCTGGAGTGCGAGGGTGACGCTATCGGACGCGATCGGATCGTCACCGACAGTGAAGACCTCCGCGGTCACGGTAATGCTCGTGTCACCCAAGGAGGCCAGGTCGGTTGCGGTCACGGTCAAGGTGTCGAAGGCCTGGCCGCCTTCGTCGGTCGGAATGAGGCCTCCACCCGATGCCAGCCTACCGAGGGTCGTGGTGAAGTTGACGTTGTCGCCAACCGCCGGGTCGCCGAAATCGTCCCGGACCAGGGCGGCGAGCCGCACCACGCCACCGGTCATCGGGATGCTGGTGGGTGTGACCGTCAGGCTGATGAAAGCGGCAAAGCCGGTGACCTCGATTTCGAGGATTTCTTCGATTTCGGTGCCGCCCTCGCCGGTCGTGCGAGCCGTGATCTCGAAAAAGCCGTCGGTGACATTGCGCACCTCGGTCACGACCAGCGTGTTCTTGGCGCGGCCGTTGAGGTTGGTCACGACCGAACCCCCCTCTTCGAAGGTTCCGACCTCGGACTCGAAAATGACCGAAAGATTCCTGATGGGATTGCTCAGATCGTCGAAGACCTCGGCGGTGAGCTTGATCTTCTCACCCTTCGCCGGCAGGTCTTTGTTGACGCTGCTCTTGTTCGCAGTGAGTGACATCGAACTTGCCAAAGCGCCGATCTGGACCTCGAGGGTCGCGGTCATGGCAGCCCCGGAATTTGCCGAAACCGTGGCCAATCCGATTCTGCCGTCGCCCGCGAGGGTGGCCTCGGCGACGCCCCGGACGTCGGTCACGACGACCGGGTCGATCGTACCCAAGTCAGTCGAGAAGTTGATCTCGGTGCCCGGGTTGACCGCCGTTCCGTCGGATTTGCGCGCCAGGACGGTGATGATCGCGGTGCCGTTGACCGCGATCCGAGTCGGATTGGCGATAATCGTCAGCGTCGACTCCGCCGGCGCAACCGGCGTCGGCCGGTCGCAGGCGTACCAGCCGGTCAGCAGCAAAAGAGAGGCGACTAATCGGGTTCCGGTCTTCATCGGGTCGCTTCAGTATACGCAGCCAGGCGGCTGCTCGTCTAGGCAGCAGCCCGGCTGCATCTGACTCCTCGGACCCGACCTAATCCCCGTTACAGGGCGCTCCGGGCGGAGCCAGATAGGTGTAGCCGCCGCCGACTGTATGGCTGGTTCCCGAGCCCAGCTCGATGAGCACCGTAGTCAGGGTATCGGCGGCTCTCTCGCCGATCACATCATCCATGTTGTCGTTACAGACCACGGTCCCCAGGATCCCGGGAGGCGTGGTCACGACGATTCGGGTCGCCGCCACCGACACAGTCTTCGCGAGCACGCCTCCGAAGAAGACCCGTAGCGGGCCGATGAATCCGGAGCCGGTAATGGTCACCGTCTGGCCGCCGGCAGCGGGACCGGCGTTCGGTGTGATGTCGGTAACGAACAGGCCTCTGGTCACGGTGACCGCCTCGTTGAAGCTGTCAGTGCTGTCGGCGTTCGACGCAGTCAGTGTGACGATATAGGTGCCTTCCCGGCTGTACCTCTTGGTCGGGTTCTGCTGCGAGCTCCTCGTGCCGTCACCGAAGTCCCAACGCCACCTCGTCGGATTGCCGGTCGAAGTATCCCGAAATACGACCGTCAGCGCGTTTTGTGTGAAATCGAAACCGGCTGTGATCTGGTTCAGTGGATCGCGAGTCACGTTGACGATCTGGCTAGCGTTGTCGGAACTCCCCGGCTTGCTGGCCGTCAAGTTCACGAGGTAATCGCCAGGTCCGGGGAAAATGTGCGCCGGGTGCTGTTCGCTCGATGTGGTGCCGTCGCCGAAATCCCACAGAAAATCGGTCGGAGCGCCGGTCGAGGTGTCGCGAAATTGAACCGACAGGTTGCTCTCGGAATTCTGGGTTTCGAAACTCGCAACGACTTCTTCCAAGATATCGGTGATCACAGCCGTAGCCTGTCCGGCCGAGCTCTCGAGCCGAGCCGTAAACAGGACGGTGCCCTTGATGAGGCCGGCGAACCACAACACTTGCGCACGGCCGTTGATGGTCGAAGGCGCGACCGAATCCCGGCCGCTCCCGGGAGTTACGAAGTCACCGAGACTGGCCGAAAGGACGAAGGTCGTGCCCGAGGAAGGTGCCTGCTGATTGTCCGCGCGGCGGATGACGACCGAAACCGTCGCCGGATCCGGAGAACCGACTTCCAGCTCGACCGGAGTGATCGACACGACAAGCGACCACAGTGCGCTCGCTCCACCAGGTGGCGGCGCCGGGATCTGCTGAGGCGCCGTGGGAGTGTCGGTCGAGCAGGCGACCAGGCCGAGTATCAGGAAGGGCAAAGCCCAGCCGGCGATCTGTTTCGTGTTCTTGAAACGGGTCATGACCACTCTCCTAGGGAGTTACGGAGTTACGGTGACGGTAAAGGAAGCCGGGGCGGTCTGCACGGCGTCGCCCGACAGCGTCCGGCCGAAGAACCGGAGATGAAAATTCAGCACGATCTGTCGGCTACCGGTCTCTTTGTCGAAACCGCCGTTCTCGAACAACAGATCCGAAATGGGCGGCACGTTGAACTGCTCCGGGGCCAGGACGGGCAGATTCTCGACCGTGTATACGCCACTGACCGGGACCACTCCGAACAGGCCCCGAACGAAGGTCGGCGGCACAATGGTCCCGGTGTCGCCACGGGTGTAGGTCACCTCATAGGACTCGATTTCGACGTTCATGAGGATCGAGCCGACGATATCCGGATTCTTGACGACGTTCGTGATCTGAACCTCGCCGATCTGTAGGAACCTGAACGTCGGATCGACCGAGTTGACCGCCAGAAGGATCGGCAGCCCATCGAAATCGGAAATCGACAGGAGCACGCCGCCGCCGTCGGTCCGATCGGTTCTACCCTCACAGCCGAGCAAGCTAACTGCCAGCAGACCGAGTGCGATGAATCTTGTCGGTTTCATGATCGACCTCTCTAGAGCTTGACCACGCGTGGCGTGATGAAAATAAGCAATTCTTCGTTTTCGTCGTTGCGGCGCTTGTTCTTGAACAGGTGCTTGAGGATCGGAATCTTGGACAGCCCGGGCACACGATCTTCGCCCTGATCGCTGGTCACCTGGTAGATGCCGCCGATAACCGCCGTTCCACCATCGCGAACAATGACCCGGGTGGACGCTTCCTTGGTCGAAATCGGAGCATTGCTGGCGCCGACCACTGCAAAGGCGAGCTGCGGCTCACGTTTTTGAATGTCGATATCCATCAGCACCGTGCCCTCGGCGGTGACATGCGGTGTCACATCGAGGCGTAGCGTCGCATTTACGAACTGCACACTGACCGTGTTGTTGGCGACCGTCTGAATGGGAATCTGAAGGCCGCTCTGGATCGAGGCCCGCTGATTGTTGAGGGTGGTGATTCGCGGCGCCGAGAGAATATTGATCAGGCCCTCGCTCTCCGCCGCCTGAAGAAACACGTCGAGATTGAAGGTATTGAGGACATTACCCAGCGTTAGGCCCAGGAAGCCATTGCTGCCGCCGGTCAGCAGGTTCACCCCGCCGTCAGCCGTCCCCGTATTCGGGAATTGCAGCCCGGTGGTGTTGCCGTGCGCGGCGTCCGCGACCGCGCCGAAACCCAGCTGGATGCCGAGGGTTCTGCTGAAGCGCTTGGTGGTTTCGATAATTCTGGCCTCGATCATCACCTGAGGCTCAGGAATATCCAGATTCTCGATGACCGCGATCACGGTGTTGATGTGTGAGGGTAGTTCCTTGATGATCAAGGTGTTGGTGCGCGTATCGACGATCGCCGATCCACGCTCGCTCATGATGCTCGCGCTGCCGCCGCTGCCCAGAATGTCCGCGATGTCCGCAGCGCTCGCGTAGCTGATTCGGCGCATGATCGTGGTGAGAGGAATCGAAAGCGTCTTCGCGATCTCGAGTCGCGCCTGCTCCTCGGCCTCCTCTCGAAGCAGAGCCACCGGCGCCACACGCATGATGCTGCCCTCGAGCTGATATCCGAGGCCGTTGATCTTCAGGATCTGATCGAGCGCCTGGTCCCACGGCACGTCGGTGAACTCGATCGTGACCGAGCCGGTCACGCCGGGCTGTACGACGACGTTGAGGCCGCTGATTTGGGCGAACGATCTCAGCACGTCTTTGACGTCTGCTCCCTGGAGGCTGAGCGTCATCGGCTCGCCGGTGTAGACCGTCCCGGTAGGAGCCGCAAACTCGCGAGTCTCGAAGCCGGAAGAAGCCTCCTCGGCCGTCGACGAGAGATCCACCATGACATCGAACAGGGAACTCGATGGAGCTTCCGGTGCCGTCGGCTCTGCTTCCCAGACGTCGTCTTCCTCTTGGTCCCACGTCGTTGTGTCCTCGGGCGTGTCTTCGGGTTCGGCCTCGGATTCGGCCCACGTCGGCGCGTTCGATTCGACCTCTTCCCAAATCGGAGCGCTGTCGGGCTCTTGCGAGGTTTCGACTGGTTCTGCTGCCTCGGGCTCGGCCGGCTCGGCTGGCTCCGGCTCTGGCGCTGCCTCGGGCTCGGCCGGCTCGGCTGGCTCCGGCTCTGGCGCTGCCTCTGGCTCGGCCACCATCACGACCTCTGCGGCCTCTTCGGCCGACATCGGCACAGGCGACATCGGCGCGGGCTCGGCCTCTTCCATTTCGGCCGCCGACTCTCGGGTCGATTCAGCTTCTTCCCAGGTCGGAGCAGATTGCGGCTCATCGAGCGTTGTTTCGAGTTGCTGACCGACTTCCGGATCGACTTGCGGGCCGGCTTGCGGGAGCGATTCGACCGCTGCCATCTCGCTTTCGATCGCTTCGGCCATCACCGAGTCGTCTGTCACGCTCTCGGCATACGCGACCTCGAAGGCTTCCGCCTCGGTCAGCACCACTCTTTCGGCCTCCATTGGCTCGGCCATCGGCGGCTCGGCCCTTGGCGGCTCGGAATACTCGACCAGGATCTCGGTCACCGCTGTCGCGGCGGTGAATGTCAGTTTGAGCCCGTCCGGACTCGCGTCGATAATCGGGATCGAGGGATTCACGAGGTCGATCACGACCCTCGAAACCAACTCGGGCTGCGGCTTGTATTGCGCCACTCGGATGCCGTCGACCAACGCACCCTGCACCGCAATGGTCGAAACCGGCGACGTGTTGACCACACCGATGAGGTCGACCACAAACCGGTACGGATCGGTCAACCGAAAGTGCGAGTAATAGAAAGCACCGTCTCCGGCGATCCAGACTGTGGTCGATCCGTCGTCGGTGGTGACGTCGACCCCTTGAAGTTGCATCGCGGGCACGCCGCTGGGCGCCGGACCGAACTGGGCTTCCGGACCGCTCTCATCTCGAACAACGGCCGTCCTCTGAACGGCAAACTCGGTGCTGGAGGAATTGGCGAAGCCGGTGCGCGAAGTCTCGCCGCTCGCAACCGGTGTCAGCTCGATGACAAGCCCTTCGCCGTTCGGGACGACGGCGTGAGAGACGTCTGAGAGAGTGTCAACGACGAGGCGGCTCATTGGTCTCCGGCCCGTAGCCACCACGTCGAGAACCGCCGATCGAACCAGGTCGTCAAACAGATCGAGCGCGAGGACGGCTTGCGTCGGCTTGCTGTTGGGGAGTTCTACGATCAAACGGCCGCGGCGGTCGCGGTAACTGGTCCAAACGAGAGGACCGTCACCCACGATCTCGAGACTCCGCAACGAACCTTCGCGGCGGAGTGCGAGCCACACGATCTTGCGCACGTCCGCTACAGCACTGCTCGCCGGTTGCACATCTATCGATGAGTTCGATCGGGCGGAACTCGCGGCGCCGGCTGTGCCGACGTCCATCAACAGGACACACAGCGCCAGCGACGCAAGTCTCCAATGGGCCGCGCTCGAAGTTGATTTTCCTATGCCGTGACTAACCATGGCTCTCGCCTCCTGTCGCGAAGCTACGGGGTAAGCTTCTTGACCACCTCTCGAAACGGCTTGACAGCCGTCGGGTCGTCCACTATTTGCTTGAATGTAAGCTCCCTGGCAGCTATGCTGACGACATCTCCGTCGTAGAGCTGATCCCCTTCTCGAAGCAGATAGCTCTTGTCTTCCTGGGTCGATCTCACCTGGGCAAAAGGTCCGTCCGGTGTGATGAGAATACCGGTCAGATCAATCTCTCCGATCAGAAGGCCCGGAATTCCTTCCGGTCTCGGCCCGCGCATCGCAATGCGCTCGCGCACGATCAAAAGCGACTTGAAGGGATCCCGGCGGTCGCCAGGGTCGTAGACATAGCCCTCTCCAAGAAACATTCTCTCTTCATCCGCCAAAAGCTCGTCCGAATCCACACCGGGCTCCGATGGCTCCGATGCCGTCTCTTCCTGGGTCATCTCTTCGGGCGTCTCGGTTTGGGCTCCGGCCACCGTGATGCCCACCGGACACAGGGCCAACATCAGCCAAAGGGTCAAGGAATACGGCTTCACGGCGCGCTCTCCTCGCTCATGTCGCTCTCGTCTTCCTTGTAGACAAACGTCTTCGCACGGAAGCTCGCGGTAATCGTGTGATCGGGAGCCCCGGTCAGGGCTCCAACCTGCAGGTCCTCGATGTTGATAATGCGCGAGAAGCGACTGACGCGCTCGAAGAACTGCGCCAAGTTGTGGTACGTGCCCTCGAGATTCATGGCGATCGGCCACTCACTATAGAAGTCCTGCTCGACAAAGGCCCCGGGTGTGAATCGCAGCAGGTTGAAATCGCCCTGCTCAGCCAGCGACCTGATCCTGCGCATGAGTTCGGGAGTATTGCGCCGGGCTGGAAGAATCCTCAGGAGCTTGTCCAGCTCGAGCTCGAGCTGGCCAACCTCTTCGCGGAACCGCGGCAGTTGCTGCCGAGCGGCACGACCTTCCTGAATCCGGGCTTGGAGGCCGGTCAACTGGGTTTCGAGCCCACCGATCGAGACCTTCTTGGGCTTCAGCAACATTTTGTGCGCCCCGACGTAGACGAGCGTCCCCACGACCAGACCGGCAATGAGACCGAAGTACCAGGGTTTGCCTTCGAGTCCTGTTTGAAACGCCATTCTTCCTGTTCCTCAGCCGGCAGCCGGTGCCCGGTCCCGCCCTTCGGCATCGCCAAGTTGAGTAAAGCCGAATCGAATCACGAACGAGTATGTCTGCCCAACCTGCGACGTGTCTTGAAGAACGGGTTCCTGAAACTCTTGAACACGATCCAGATTCTCCAAGAAGTTGGCCACCGCGTTGGTGTTGAACGCTCGTCCGGAAAGCGTGATGGTCTGGCCTGAAACACTCATTCGGTCCATCCACAGCAGCTCCGGCAGGGCGCGGGAAATTTCGTCCATGATCTGAACCGGCCCCTGCTGGTTGGCCTTGAGCTGCGAAATGATGTCGACCTTGTTTTCGAGTTTGGCCTTCTTGTTCTTGAACTGATCGACCTCGGCAATGATCGGCGCAAGCCTATCGACTTCCACCTGGGCTTCGCTGACTTCGGCTCGAATCCTCTTCACGCTGCGCCCAAGCAAGAGGTTGTGCCCGAGGGAAACCAAGAGACCGAACAGGATAGCGCCCACCAGCGCCGCGCTGCCGGCATCGAGTCCACCGAGGTCGAAGCCGCCGCGCGGAGAGGACTTCTTCCGCGCGGTAACGGGGCGACGCCCTTCGGAGAGCAGGTTGATCCTGATCATGCTGAGCCTAGTCGTCTACTTTCCTGGCGGCCAGACCGACCGCCACCGCCAGCATCGGCGCCACCGATTGGAGCCAGACACCGTCGAAGTCCGTTTCACGATAGTGAATCCGCCGTAGCGGATCCAGGACCTCGGTCGGAACTTTGAATCGATCCTGCAGCACATCGCGCAGATTTGGGGTAAGGGCACAGCCGCCGGAGAGCATGAGCTTGGTAACCCGGTCGTCTGCGGACGTGGCGGCGAAGAAGTCGAAGGTCTTTTGGATCTCGGCCGCGAGCTCGGTCGAGACCGCTTCGAGGATGGCTCTCGCCTCCGCCGGTGAGCAACCCGGCACTTGTTCGCCGCGTTTCAGCCGTTCGGCATGATCGAACGACAGGCTGTATTCCCGTTGCAGCGCCTCGGTGAACTGGTTGCCACCGATCGACATGTCGCGCCAGAAGACGGTCGTGCCCCGAGACAAAATATTGATCGTCGTTACACCGGCGCCCATGTTCACCAGGGCGACTACTTGCTGCGGATCGATGTCGTAGTTGATCTCGTAGGCGTTCTGCACCGCAAACGCATCGACATCCACAATCACCGCATTCTTTCCGGCCTGACTGATTACCGAGACGTAGTCGTTGACCTTGTCGCGCTTGACCGCCACCAGCAGAACTTCCATGGTATCGCGGGCTACCTCTTCGTCGCTCAGCACCATGTAGTCCAAGCGAACGTCGCTTATGTCGAAAGGGATGTACTGCTCTGCTTCCCACTGGATCGATTCGGCGATTTCTTCCGATGACATCGCAGGCATTTGAATCTTCTTGATGATCACTGAATGCCCGGCGAGGGAGGTCGCGTAGTTGTTGCTCTTGACGCCACTTTCCTCGGCCAGTTTGTTGACCGCGTCTACGACCAGTGATGAGTCCATGATCGAACCATCGACGATCGCTTCGGGAGAGAGCGGTTCGAGCCCGACACGCTGGAGATGCCATTCTCCGCTACGCTCCTTGAGCTCGACCAATTTGACGGTCGAGCTGCCGATGTCGAGTCCGATGACTCCCTTGCTCCGCGAAAACAGCACTCAGTACACCTTTGATCTAAAAACTCCAGCTTTTATGCGACTTTAACACTTGCAACCTTAAGCAATTCCTCAAGCTATACAAGAATGCCACACCCTGTCAAGGGAGCGGTCGAGGACGTCATTACGAACCAACGATGGAGGCCCGAAACTCGGCTGGCGACTGCTATGGCAATCTGCTACCATCTCGCCCTCGATTTGGAGGAATTCTCGAATGTCCAAGCAATGTTCCGTTTGCGGCAAGAAAACAACGATCGGTCGGCAGATAAGTCACGCCCATAACGTCTCGGCCCGAACCTGGGAGCCTAATCTCAGAAGGGTCCGAGCCCTGGTAAACGGCTCCGTCAAGCGAATTCTGGTCTGCGCGCGGTGTTTGCGCAGTGGAAAAGTCCACAAGCCGCCCATCCGCGATTGGCAGCCGGAGCCGGCCGAAGCCGAGCAAGGCTAGCCGTCTCTTCCTAGAGACGCGAGGTTGTCGGACTCGGTACCCATCGGCCGACGCACGTCCAAGACGCCGCGCACGTCTCGGAGCCCCTGGCGTAACTTCTCGAGCTGTTTCCGATTCTTCACTTCGACCACTACGGTGATTTGCCCGCGGCCGGTTTCGACGGTTTCGGCCTCGAAGTTTCGAATATTGCCGCCGGATTTCGCGATCGCCTCCGTGAGTCTCGCCAGCATGCCGGGACGATCCTCGGTTTCGATCACCAGCGGGACCGGGAAGACCTCGTCGCCGGAGCGCTCCCATTCGACCTCGATCTCGCGTTCCGGGTTGTACAGCAGATTCCTGACATTCGAACAGTCCACCGAATGCACCGACACGCCCCGACCTCGCGTCACGTAGCCGACAATCTCATCTCCCGGCAGCGGCTTGCAGCATTTCGCCAGAAATGCCAGCAAATCGCCCTCGCCACGAACCGTAACGGCTGCGGGACCGGACGGAAGAATCCGCGCCACCGCCGAGCGTAGGCGGCTGGGCTGGGTCTCGGCAGCCGCGAGTTGCTCGCTCGTCAGCGTCCGACCGAGCACTTGGCGCACCGTGATCTTGCCAAAGCCGATGCGGCTCAGGAGGTCATCGGCATGCCCAATACCGTCCGCTGCGAGGAACTCCAGAAGCTCCTTTGACTCGAGAAACCGCTTGGCGGAGACCTTGTGCCGCTTGAGGCCCCGATCCAGGAGCCGACGACCGATCTCGAGCGAACTCTTCTTCTGTTCAGTGTTCAGCCAATGCCGGATCTTGCTCTTGGCTCGCGAGGTGCCGACAAAGCTCAACCAGTCCCGAGACGGCTTCCGATTGGGACTCGTCATGACCTCGACGATGTCGCCGTTCTGGAGTTGCGTCCTCAGTGGAACCAATCGACCATTGACGCGCGCGCCCGAACAGTGGTGTCCGAGTTCGGTATGAATCTTGTAGGCGAAATCCACCGGGGTGGCTCCGCGCGGAAACGAAAAGACGTCGCTCTTGGGGGTGAACACGTAGACCTCATCCGGGTAGAGGTCGAGCTTCAGCGTCGCCATGAAGGTGCGCGGATCATCGACGTCCTGCTGCCAGTCAATGAGCTGACGCAACCACGCGACCTCGGTCTCCTTGATACCTTGATCCGGCCTGCCCTCCTTATAGTGCCAGTGAGCGGCAATGCCTTCTTCGGCGACCAGATCCATCTCCCGAGTCCTGATCTGGACCTCGAAAGGCTGTCCGTTCTCTACCACCACGGTGGTGTGCAGAGACCGGTAGAGATTCGGCTTGGGCATCGCGATGTAGTCCTTGAATCGTCCGGGTACCGGGCGCCAATGCTGATGCACCACACCCAAAGCGGCATAGCAGTCGCGAACCTCTTCGGTGATGACGCGAAAAGCCAGATAGTCGTAGAGCTGGGCGAGTTCGATCCCCTGCCTGCGAAGCTTGCCCTGTATCGAGTGGTAGCGCTTGACCCGGAAACTGATCTCGGCCTCGATCTCGGCCTCCTTCAAACTCTCCTGTAGCCTGGAGCGAATGTCCGCAGTCGCCTTGCGGCCGATCTTGAGCTTCTCGCGAACCTTTGCCTCCAGAGCCGCGAACTTGACCGGGTGCAAGTGATAGAAAGCCAAGTCGGCAAGGTCACCCTGCACTTTCGACATCCCCAGCCGGTCGGCGATGGGCGCATAAATCTCGAGCGTCTCTCTCGAGATTCTGCGCTTGACCTCTTGGTCCAGGTGCTCGAGCGTCATCATGTTGTGCAGCCGATCGGCAAGTTTTACCAAGATGACGCGGATGTCTTTCGCCGAAGCCAGAATGAGCTTGCGAAAAGTCTCCGACTGGAGTTCGTCTCGCCGAACGTACTCATGCTTTCCGATCTTGGTCACCCCGTCCACGAGCGCCGTGATCTCATCGCCGAACTCCGCGGCCAGGGCCTCTCGAGTCGTCAGCGTGTCTTCGAGGACATCGTGCAGCAAGCCGACCGCGACCGAGGTCTGGTCCGCGCGGAAGCCGGCCAGAAAGTACGCGACATAGAGCGGGTGAGTCAGAAAGGGCTCGCCCGATTGGCGCTTCTGGTCTCCGTGCTTCGCGGCCGAGAACTCGTAGGCCCGGCGCAGGAAAGCCTCGTCGGGCTGCCGCCCGAGCTTGCTCATGTGCTCGAGGAGGTCCTCGAAGCTCACCTTCTTGTGAGGCGGCTTGACCGGCGGCGAGCGAGCGGAGAATCTTTCGCGCAGGGTTGGCATGGGCTCGATATTCAGACCGGCTGGCCGATCGGCCAGCCGGTCGCTCAGGCAACCCTGTCCGGCCGGATCGGGTCCGGTCGATTCTGATTATAGTTTGAGCCCGGCCGGCGGGAGGCTGCTAGCCTGGATTATTCACCAGGCTAGGCGGAAGTCGCTCGCGCTTCCCGACGACGGCCTCTTGCGCCGCGGCCGAACATCGACTCCCAAAGCAATGCGAACGGACACGCCACGTAGATCGACGAGTAGGTGCCCACAATCACCCCGACCGTGAGAATGAAGGCAAAGCCTCTGAGCACGTCACCGCCCAGAAAGAGAATCGAGCCGACCACCAGCAGCGTGGTTCCCGACGTCAGGACCGTGCGCGACAGCGTTTGGTTCAGGCTCACGTTCATCGTCTCTTCCAATGGAGTGGATCTCGCACGCCGCAAATTCTCGCGCACCCGGTCGAAAACCACCACCGTGTCGTTGACCGAATAGCCCACCAGAGTCAGGAACGCCGCGATCGTCGTCAGATTGAACTCGAACCCAAGCAATGCGTAGAGGCCGACGGTAATGAAGACATCGTGCAACACGGCGACCAGAGCTCCGACTCCGAAGCGCAGTTCAAATCGGATCCATATGTAGATGAGCATGCCGATCATCGACGACACGATGGCCAGGAGTCCCTTTTGGCGAAGCTCTGATCCGATCTGCGGGCCGACGTTCTCGGCCCCAAGGATCGAAAACTTGCCCAAACGAGCACCGGCTTCGAGTGCTTCCAAGATCGCCGGCGTCACCTGGGGCAGAGCCGAGATCGAACCCCAGTCCTCGATCAGTCCACGCTCGCGCCGAAATCCGAGAATCGCGTCCACCGCCGGGCCATAGCGCTCTTTTCCGGCCATCACCGCGTCGGGATCGCTCGAACTCAAGAGGGCTTCGACGGTTTCTCGGCCCACTCGATTGAGATCGATCCCGGGCCCAAGATTGTCGAGCGCCGCGTCGAGCGCCGACACCACGAGCGCCTGACTCCCCTCCTGGGAACCTTCCACAACCGGGGTCTTGATCAGCGCCTCGTTGACTCCGGCGGCACCGAAACTCTGGATGACGGCATCTTCCACCCCTGCGCCGGCCACGATGTCACGCAACCTCTCGATCTCGATCGGCTCGGAAAACTTGAGCGTCAGCTGGGTTCCACCGGCAAAGTCGATTCCCAGGTTGAGTTTCCCCACGAACAAGACCTCGATCGCCCCGACCAGCAACAGGGCTATCGAGAGGATCATCCAGTACTTTCTGTACTTCATGAACTGGATGTTGCTGTCGGTAAAAAACTCCATGTCCGTGTCCTCTGAAGCGCCGTTAGATCGACAGATGATCTACGCGTTGACGGCGCGAAAGAATGAGGTCGAAAAGCCATCGGCTGACGAAGAGCGCCGTGAACAACGAGGCGAAAATGCCCACCGAGAGGGTTACCGCGAAACCGCGGATCGGCCCGGTTCCGAACTGGAACAAAAACAACGCGGCCAGAAGAGTGGTGACGTTCGCGTCGAGCACCGACGACATTGCCTTACCGAAACCGGCATCGACAGCCGACTTGACGGTGCGTCCGTGCCGAAGCTCTTCGCGAATGCGCTCGAACACGAGCACATTGGCATCGACAGCCATGCCTATGGTCAACACGATGCCCGCAATTCCGGGAAGCGTGAGCGTCGCTCCAAAATAGGCAAGCGCTCCGAAAATCAAGACGATATTCAGAGACAGCGCCAAGACCGCATTGAATCCGGACACCTTATAGATCAGAAACATCGTCAGCACAACCAACGCCAACCCCAGCAGGCCGGCCTTCAAGCCCTGGTCAATGGAATCCTGCCCGAGTGACGGCCCTATGGTGCGCTCTTCGAGATAGGTAATCGAGGCCGGAAGGGCACCCGATTTGAGCACGGTGGAAAGATCCTCGACCTCTTGGCGGGTGAACGAGCCCTCGATAATGCCGCTGTCGCGGATCTGCGCCCTAATCGTCGGGGCGGAGCGAACCCTGCCGTCGAGAACAATCGCGAGTCCGCGACCGATATTGGCAGCAGTCACCTCGCCGAACCTCTGCCCGCCCTCGTGAGTGAGAAAGAAATTTACGATCGGCTGATTGAAATCTCCCAGGCCGGGGCGTGCATCCTTGAGGTCACGGCCGGTGATCACCGACACCTTCTCGACAGCGTAGTACTGATCTGCTACGAAATTGCCTTCGCTGTCTCGAATCGGTCCGGCGATGATCTCGAGTTCATCCGGTAGCCGGCCGCCGTAGTTGCCCAGAATCTGCTCACGGCTGGACGCTCCCCTGCCATCGGCCGGATAGGCCACCAGGCGAAAGTCGAGAAAAGCGGTGTTCTTGATCAACTTCTTGACCCGGTCGGGGTCGTCGACGCCGGGCAGCTGAACAACAATGCGGTTGCCTTGGAGACCCTGCCTCTGAATCACGGGTTCGGAAACGCCATAAGCGTCTATCCGGTTGCGAATGGTCTCGACCGCCTGCTTGACCGACTGGTTGGCGATCAGGTTGGCGTTCTGCGTTTTCATCTCGAACACCACCCGGCCATCGCGCCTCTGATAGCCCCAGCCCGGCAAGAACTCCTCGGCCACGGTAGAGAGGTCGGTCGCGTGATCGGAGCCTAGGCCCAGCAGATCGAACGCCGTCGCGGAGGTCCTGGTTGCACTGACCGTATCGGCACCCAGGTCTTGGAGCTCCTGGACCAGCCTGGCCAGGTCTTTGCCGGTCTCCGCTCGTAGCGCGTCTTCGGTCTGGACTTCGAGCACCAGGTAGGTTCCCCCGCGCAGATCCAGGCCCAGCTTGATCTTCTCCTGGAGCGGATAGGCCGACAGAGCGCCCACCAGGACGATCAGGCCGATCAGCACTCCCTTCCAAAGAAGTCCTCGCTTCATTATCGGCCGTCACCCTCCGACCCCTGAAGCCCCGAGATCGCGGACTTCGAGATCTTGACTTTCACATTGTCGGCTACCTTGACCAGGACCGCGCTGTCCAAGACCGCCGTGACTTCGCCGTGCAGCCCGCCCGAGGTCACGATTCGATCCCCCTTCTTGATATCGCTGATCATCTGCTGGACGGCCTTCTGGCGCTTGCGCATCGGAGCGATCAACAGGAAATAGAAGATGCCGAAAATAAGGACGATCGGTACCAACTGTATGAAGGCGCTGGGCTGGGCCTGGGCGAAGGCAAGCATCATGAAACTCCACATGAACCAGGATTCGTCGGTGTTGTGTCGGGATTGACTACGGCATACGCCGCAGTGAAGGAATCAGCCCACTCGGCCATGACGCCGGACGCGATAGCTTTCCTGAGATCCCTCATAAAGTCAAGAAAGAAGCGGATGTTGTGCTGCGTCGAAAGGACCGCTCCGGTGGTTTCCTTGGTGCGAATCAAATGGTGCAAAAAGGCCCGGCTCACGCTAGAGCACGCCGGGCACTCGCAGGTGTCCTCGACGGGTCTCGAGTCCGTTCTGTACCGAGCATTCTTGATCCTGATCGGGCCGCCGCGGGTAAAGAGGAAACCATGGCGGGCGTTGCGGGATGGCAACACACAGTCGAACAGATCGACGCCATGGCGAACCGCATGCAGAATATCGATCGGCGTTCCGACCCCCATCAGGTATCGGGGCTTGGCGCGCGGAAGGAGAGGCGCGGTGAACTCGACCACGCGCCGCCGGTGCTCCAAGGACTCGCCCACGCTCACGCCGCCGATCGCGTAGCCGGGAAAGTCCAGAGCGGCCAGGGTCTCGACCGCTTCCTGCCGCAGGGCAGGAAAAATACCGCCTTGCACAATCGCAAAAAGTAGCGTCCCTCGACCTTTCCAAACCGCGCGCGCCCTCGCCGCCCAACGGTTCGTTCGCATCAAGGAAGTGCTGATCTGCCTCTCGGTCGCGCCGTGAGGTGGGCACTCGTCCAGCATCATGGCGATATCGACCCCCATGCGCTCCTGGAACGAAACCACGGACTCGGGAGAGAACTCGAGCGCCTCGCCGTCGATAGGGCTCCGGAAGGACACGCCGTGCTCGCTGATCGTACGCAAGCGGGCCAGACTAAAGACCTGAAACCCTCCGCTGTCGGTGAGAATCGGACCGTCCCAGCCGGTGAATCTATGGAGGCCGCCGACGTCTTCGATGACCTCGATTCCCGGTCTCAGGGCCAGGTGGTAGAGATTGCTCAACATGATCTGAGCCCCCAGAGCCCTCAACGCCTCCGGAGTCAAGCCCTTGACGGACCCGAGCGTGGCCACGGGCATGAACGCGGGGGTCTCGACCGAACCGTGGCGGGTCGTCAAACGGCCCAGTCGAGCCGATCCGTCGCTGCGAAGCAGCGAGAAATCAGCTTTCATTCAGGCTACCGAGGGTCGCCGGCGCCGGCCTGGGTCTCGAAGCGGACTTCTCGGACCTCCACGTCTCGAGGCAAGTCCAGCTTGAACCTGTCGTCCGGAATTCCCGCATTGACGCGCAGGTTCCGAAACTCGTATTCGGTAACGTCACCATCGCCTTCCACGTATTTGAGTCGAACCGGCAGAAAAAGAGTCGGATGAAGCCACAGGTCAATCCCCTGGATCCTGCTCGCGACGCGCTCGAAGCGAGGCGAAAGCTCGAGCCGTAGCGGATCGTCTCCATTCGGAGACAGGTGCATCGAGACCCGGAAGTACTTGAGAAGAGCGTCCAGCGAGGTCCCAGCCCCGAGATAGCGAAACACCCGATCGGATTGCTCTCCGACCTGCGCCCTCTCCGCTTTCGCGATATCTCGGTACCAGGTCGTCATGAGCCGGCCGGCGATGACCAGAGAAACCGGTTCGGGCCGCGAGTACTCCCAGCGCACGCGATCGGGTGCGGCATAGGAGAACTCGCCTTCCGAGCGATCGGGCTCGAGCAATAGCGCGCTCCACTTGACTTGTGAGAAGTCCGCCTCGAGCGTCTCGAGGGTCTCATGGGCAGCGCGCATTCGCTCAGCGAGCGCCTGCAGCCGTTCGCTCGGAGAAAGCGTCCTGTCAAAGGGGCTGGCGGCTTCGTCTTTCGCGCCGGCCGCGACGGCTAACGAAAGCCAGAAGAAACCGATAAGTAGCAGAATTCTGCGCATGCGTGCTCCGCTGGGGGGCGAGGCCGCTCATCCTAGCTTGACCCCGAACCCCGGACAAGACGATGAGGCTGCAAGATCACCGCCCGGGTCGTCCTTGACACCCCCGGGGGCCGATGCTACGTTCCCGCCCCACGGTCAGCGGGGGGCTAGCTTCATGACAGCAGACGTCGAACTGGGAACAAAACACGAGTGCCCGAGCTGTGGCACCAAATACTATGACCTCGGGAAGGCCGGGGCCCCTTGCCCAAAGTGCGGCGCATCGCAAGAAGAGACCGAGCCGGATCAGACCAAGACCTCCAGGAAGAAAGCCTAGCAGCCGTTGCTGTTCGCTCTCAGGTTCGGCGTTTGCAACCCCTTGCGAGCTGCCATAGGGTCTGACGGCAAATGAGCCAAGACGCTTGGTATCGGAAGCTGCACTGGCAGATCCTGATCGCGATGACTGCCGGCGTGATCGCCGGATTGGTCGGAGGCCCGGCCATCGTTCCGAAGGTGGGATGGCTGGGCACCCTCTTCATCGCGCTACTGCGGATGATCATCGTGCCCTTGATCATCACCTCGATCATTTCGGGCGTCGCCTCGATCGGCGGCGGTCGAGACTTGGGAAGGATGTTCGGCAAGACGCTCGGCTACTACGTGCTGACCAGCGCTCTGGCGATCCTGGCCGGCCTGCTCGCGGTCAACATCATCAAGCCGGGGGTTGGCGCAAACATCGGTGGCGCGGCGAAGGTGGATCTACCGGACCTCTCGGCACCCAACTCTCCAGTCGAGCTGCTTCTCGACATCGTTCCCAGGAACTTCTTCGAGGCGGCTGTCGAGTCCAAAATGCTCTCGATCATCTTCTTCTGCATCCTCTTCGGCGTAGCGATCGCGAACCTTCCAGAAGAGCCCCGCACCTTCCTGTTCAAACTCTTCGACACAGCCTTTCAAGCGATGATGAAGTTGACCGCGGGAGTCATCATGTTCCTGCCCCTGGGCGTCTTTGGGCTCATCACCAGACTGGTCGGCGAATCGGGTTTCGCGTCTTTCAAGGCGCTCGGCATGTACATGGTCACGATCGCAGTGAGTTTGACCGTACACCTGTTCGTGACCTTGCCGCTAGTGCTGATCCTGCTCGGTAGGATCAAGCCGCAGATTCACTTCCGCAACATGATGGACGCCCTGTTGATGGCGTTTTCGACCAGTTCCTCGGCGGCCACGTTGCCCGTGACAATCAGCAACGTGGAGAAGAAAGTCGGCGTCTCCAATCGGATTTCGGCCTTTGTTCTGCCCATGGGAGCCACCGTCAACATGGACGGAACCGCACTCTACGAATGCGCCGGCGTGCTCTTTATCGCTCAGGTTCTGGGTGCGGAACTGAACTTTGGGGCCCAATTGGTGGTGGTCCTGACCGCGCTGCTCGCCTCGATCGGAGCGGCGGCGGTTCCGTCTGCGGGTCTGGTCGTCATCTTCATCGTCCTCGAATCGGTCAACCTCCGAGGACCCGAGGTAGACGTGATCGTGGGCGCCATGCTCGCCGTGGATCGCCCGCTCGACATGTACCGCACGGCAATCAACGTCTTCAGCGACTCCTGTGGGGCCGCGATCATCGCCAAGTCGGAAGGCGAAGACGTCGATACCGTGGTCGTGGCCTGAGTGGATCTCCAGCGGCAGGCTTCCTATCGTGACCCGATACACGGATTCATTCACGCGGACCCTCTCGAACACGCTCTGATCAACAGCCGGCCGGTCCAGCGCTTGCGCTGGATTCATCAGCTCGGCTTCGCCTACCTGGTGTTCCCGGGCGCCGAGCACAGCCGATTCAGCCACGTTCTCGGCGCCATGAATCTAGCCGGTCGGGTCTATGATGCCCTCGCAGCCAAGGCCCCCGACCTTCTCCTTCCCGATCGGTCGGCGCCCGAACGCCGGTTGGTTCGCGTCGCGGCCCTGATGCACGACATCGGGCACGCACCTTTCAGTCATTCCGCCGAGGATCTCTTTGAAGACGGCATCGACCACGAGGAGATGACCCGACGGATTCTCCTCATCGACGAGATCCGCGCGATTTTCGACAAGTTCGGAGACGGCATCGGTGCCGAAGACGTCTGCTCTCTCCTCGCCAAGCCCGTAGACCCGCGGCGACGACTGCTGTCGCAGGTGATCTCGGGCGAACTCGATGTCGACAAGATGGACTACCTTCTACGCGACAGCCTCTACTGCGGAGTGCGCTACGGCAACTACGACCTGGACAGAATTCTCGAAACCATCGAGCCGATCCGAGACCCCGA
>JADFQD010000043.1 GCA_022561975.1 Acidobacteriota bacterium | reverse complement strand
GCGGAGCATCTTGCGCCGGGCCTCTTAAACAGGAACTTCGGCGGCTTCGCACAAGACATTCACTCGAATATGGATAAGAGCCTAGATTCTGCCAATCGTTAATTTGGTGGGCAAAATCCCCCTCGGTCACCTTTCATGGAAAGGGGCAAAAGGGGGATCTATTGCTCGCCGGTTTTGTTGCTTCCCCCAAAATGATCAACGTCTAGCAAGCTCGCGCGCCTCGTAGACACCTCGTACATTGACGCTATCGGCGGTACTCCCGTAAAATAATCGCAGCTAGTTTTCGCAGATTGGGCGGTTCAGGGGTGTTGATGGCTAGAAGACCCAAGACCCGGGTGGAATCGCTGGTGTCGGCGGGCGGCGTCGTCTATCGGGACAGCGCCGATGACCATCAAAGGCATCGACATTGTCGACAACGTCCGCGACGCCTTCCTGGGGAGCGATGATCAACGCCGGACGCGGTCACCTGCTCGATGCGCCCCACCTGGCCCTGTCCCCCGGCATAGCGATTTTGATCACCGTCATGGGCTTGAATTTCTTGGGCGACGGTCTGGTCGACTATCTGGATCCGCGCGGTGGAGGGCCAAAGCGTCCGCCAAAGAGTCCGGTAACACGTCCGGTAGCGTAGTGCAGCCGGCGACAGGCTAACCACGTCAGCGGGCCAGATGGTCCCAGCCCTTGGACAAGCCGGCCGGCAGCTCGGCTCCGAGCAGACGCACCACGGCGTCGCGCCGGCTCTCGACCTCGGCTGTCACTCGACCGACGGGTACGGCTCGGTACCGCGCCGGCGGTCGCACCCGCTCGGGAAGAGCGAACAGCAGGACGTAATCCTCGCCGCCGGTGAGCGCCAGCGGCATCGGGTCTTGCCCCAGGAGCCGAGCGAGCTCCCGAAAGCCGGCGCTCAGAGGCAGCGCGGTCGCATCCAATTCGCAGCCAACGCGGCTTTCTCGGGCCATGCGCTCGAGGTCGAGCAGGACTCCGTCGGAAACGTCGATCGCCGCGGCCCGCTGCCGTGTGCTCAGCCAGGCCCCGAGCGCGAGCTGCGGCTCGGGCTCGAGGTGCCGCGAGATCGCCGAACGTGCGGCTCTTCGCAGCCTGCTCGGAACCTTTGGGCTCGCCGGCAGTCGCAGCGTCTTGGGCGTAGCGGCTGCGCCGCGGGCGAGCAAGAGCCTGCCGATCGCGGATTCGCCGACCGTGCCTCCGAGCCACAGGGTGTCGCCGGCTCGCGCCAGGTCGCGGCGCAGAAAACGGCCGCGCGGCCGCCGCCGGCCGAAGACCGTGAGGGTGGCATGGATCTGCGAGGATCCAGCCAGGTCGCCTCCGGCCAGTGCGAGCCCGAACTCTTGACCGGCATCGAGCAGGCCCTCGAAGAAACTCCTATGGTCGAACCCGCCGGGTGCGGCAAGAGTGGCGATGGCGTAGCGGGGCTCGGCGCCCGCAGCGGCCAGGTCCGAGAGATTGACACCGACGAGACGACGGCCGATCCGATTCGCCGGCAGTCCCGCGGGGAAGTGGACTGACTCGAGCTGCTGGTCCGCCGAGACCGCCCAGTCGCCGGAAAGAGTGAGTTGGGCGACGTCGCCGCCCAGCAGATCCGGAAGTCCCCGGCGCGCGATTTCCCCGCGAAGCCAGTCGATCAGTCGGTCTTCAGAGTTCCGCGCGCCCATTCGTTGGCAGCGGCTACGCGCCTCGCGCGGCTCGAGCCAGCCGGCTTCTTGAAGCCGCCCGGCGGCGCTTTTTCTTGTGAGGTCGCGCGAGCGCGATTTCGACCGCTTCCTCGCAGTGGTCTACGAGATGGAAGGTGAGTCCGGCCTTGATGTCGTTTTCAATCTCCGACAGGTCTCGTTCGTTGAGCTTCGGAATCACCACCGTGCGCACACCGGCGTTGCGAGCCGCCAGGATCTTCTCCTTGAGACCGCCGATCGGGAGCACATCGCCGCGGAGAGTGATCTCGCCGGTCATCGCGACGCGCCGGTCGACCGGTTTCTGGGTCAAGAGCGAAACCAGCGCTGTGGCGATGGTGATTCCGGCCGAGGGTCCATCTTTGGGGACCGCCCCTGCAGGAACGTGGATGTGGATGTCGTGCCTGGCAAAGAAGTCCTTGGGCGCGTCTTGGAGCAGGCTGGAAGAACGCGCGTATGTAATCGCCGCCTGCGCCGACTCCTTCATCACCTTGCCGAGTTGGCCGGTGAGCATGAGATTCCCCTTGCCGGGCACGGCGGCGGCTTCGATGAACAGGAGGTCTCCTCCTACCGGAGTCCAGGCGAGTCCGGTAGCGACGCCGACGCGGTCACGATCGAGAAGTTCCTCGTTGAAGTGTCTGGCCGCGCCGAGGTAGCTCTCGACCGATCGCGCCGAGACCGATATCTTGGACCGCAACCTCCCGCGAGCTGCCTTGACGGCTACCTTACGGCAGATTTTCGCGATCTCGCGTTCCAAGTTTCGTACCCCTGCTTCTTTGGTGTAGTGCCGGATTGTCTTGCGGATTCCGGCGTCGGTGAAGGTCAACTGCTTGACCGTCAGGCCGTGCTCGGCGATCTGCTTTGGGATCAAGTGGCGCTTGGCGATCTCGATTTTCTCTTCTTCGATGTATCCGGAAAGGCGAATGATCTCCATACGATCCCGGAAAGCCGGTTGAATCGGATGCAGCTGGTTGGCGGTGGTAATGAACACGACCCGCCGAAGGTCGTAGGCGACGCTGAGGTAGTGATCGCGGAAGGTCGAGTTCTGCTCGGGATCCAGGACTTCGAGCAGAGCCGATGAGGGATCGCCGCGATAGTCGGTGCCGAGCTTGTCGATCTCGTCGAGCATGAACACCGGATTGCTGGTTTCGGCCTGGCGCAATCCCTGGAGAATGCGACCCGGCATCGCGCCGACATAGGTTCGGCGGTGTCCACGAATCTCGGCTTCGTCACGAATGCCGCCAAGCGATACTCGCAGAAACTTGCGACCCATGGCGCGTGCTATGGACCGGCCCAAGGACGTTTTGCCTACGCCGGGCGGGCCGACGAAACAGAGGATCGGGCCCTTGACGTCGGGGTTGAGTTTGCGCACGGCGAGGTATTCGAGGATTCGATCTTTGACCTCGCTAAGGTCGTAGTGGTCCTCGTCCAGAACGCGACGCGCGCGGGTCAGGTTCAAGATGTCGGTGCTGACCTTGCTCCAAGGCAGCGCGGTCAGCCAGTCGAGGTAGTTCCTGACGATCGAGGTCTCTGCGCTCTCCGGATGTCCGCGCTCGAGCTTCTTCAGTTGGGTCTCGAGTTCTTTGCCGGCCTCCTCCGAGAGTCCCTTCTCGAGTGCGAGCTTGCGGTAGTTGTCGAGGTCGTCGGCCAGATCGTCGCCCTCACCGAGTTCGTCGCGGATCGCTTTGAGCTGTTGGCGCAGGAAGTAATCCCGCTGGCTCTTGTCCATCTCGCCGCGAGCCTGCGTCGAGATCTCCTGCTGCATGGTCAAGACTTGGACTTCGCGCGCGAGTGAGGCGTTGACCAGTTCGAGCCTGCCGACCGGGCTTACGGTACGCAGGATCTCCTGAGCCTCGTCGGTCTTGAGGTCCATGTTGCTGGCGACCAGATCCGCGAGGCGTCCCCCATCTTCGAGGTTCGCTGCGATGACCACGACTTCGGGCGAGACGCCCTTGCCGAGCTGAACCACTCGCTCGAGACCGTCCTTGACACTTCGAATCAAGGCCTCGACCTCGAGCTTGGGACCTTCGGCCGGGGTGTCGTCGAGACGCTCGATCCTGGCCTGCAGGAACGGCTCGGTCTGGCTGAAATGCTGAATTCTGGCTCGCGTGAGTCCTTGGACCAGGATCCTGATGCGGCCATCCGGCAGCTTGAGCATCCGCATGATGACCGCGGCCGTGCCGAGTTCGTAAAGGTCGGCCTGCTGAGGATCTTCGACCTCCGGGTCCTTCTGCGCCGTGAGCATCACGATCCGGTTGGCGGTTAGCGCCTCGTCGACCGCGAGTACGCTCTTGTCCCGGCCGATAGAGAGCGGCACGATGATGTAGGGAAAGACGACGGTGTCTTTCAGCGGCAAGACCGGAAGCAGATCCGGGAGCGTGACGATTTCTTCTTGCTCTGCTGCGTTCGCGTTATTCAAGCTCTTCTCCAGCCTCGATCTCGAGTCGATATGTTCGGTTGCGCTGATCCGAGAGGAGCGGAAACTCGACTCGCAAAACTCCGTGCTCGAGCAAGGCGCGGCCGGCGCTCGGATTCACTGCGGCCGGCAACTCTACGCTTCGTTCGAATCGTCCACATTGGCGCTCGACGCGCAGGAAGTGGGCTCCCGCACTGGAGCAGCCCGCGGGCTTTTTTTCCCCGGATACCGTGACGAAGTTGTTCACGACTTGGACCTCGAGGTCTGCAGCCTCGGTTCCGGGGACTTCGAACAGCAAGAACAGCTTCGAGTCGGATTGGGCAATGTCCACCCGGGGTAGTACCCCGGAAGACTCGGCAAGGCTGCCGGGCAGGTTGGCTTCGTGTTCGAGGATGCGGTCCAACTCGGCCCTGATCTGGCTGACGATCCGAACCACTGTCAAGCGAGTTGCCACGGGCTGCTGGAAACTAATCCCGGTTAACGAGTTTCTGCAGCTCTTCCATGAACGCGTCGACGTCCTCGAACTTTCGATAGACACTAGCGAAGCGGACATAGGCCACCTGATCGAGTTTCTTCAGGCGGCGCATGATCAGCCTGCCGATCGTTCGGGTCGAGATCTCGCGATCTTCTTGCTCGTGGAGCTTTTGTTCCACGGCTTCGAGGATCGCCTGCAGTTCGGTCACCGCAATCGGTCGTTTTTGACAGGCCCGTTGCAGGCCGCCGAGCAGTTTCTTTCGGTCGAAGTCCTCTCGAGAGCCGTCGTTCTTGACCACCATGTAGGGGATGTCTTCGATCTCCTCGTACGAAGTAAACCGGCGATTGCAACTCAGACACTCCCGGCGCCGGCGCACCGCGTGGCCGTCGCGACTCTCGCGTGAGTCGACCACCCGGTCTTTCAGCTCACCGCAAAAGGGACACTTCACGGCTCAACCGTCGGATCTCAAGGCCAGGTTCAGACTCAGAAGCACTTCCTCGGTCGAGGTTGGATCCAGCTCGAGCTGAACGTCGCGGGTTATACGAATCACCTGCCCTTCTGAATCTTCGAGGGTCAGGCGCACGGCGAGGCGTCTTGTCCTTTTGAAATCCGCGGCCGGCAACCTCAGGAGTAGATCCTTGCGAACCGGCTTGGGCGATCGGAATTCGGGAGAAGTCACCGTCTCGGCCTCGGGATCAGGTGCCGGCTCAGGCCTCGAGACCTGCGCTTTGCCTGCTGGTTCGACTCGAGGCGAGGAAACCTCTGGCTCTGTGTTTACCTCTGGTGCCCGTGGCTCCACTGGCGCTGCGGCTGCGGCTGCCGTCACGACTTTCGGCGCGACTCTCGGCGCGGCCGCGGCGCCGGAGCCCCGGGATGGCTCTGACGACCTGGGGCCGCTCGTCACTACGGCCCGGTCCGGGCTCGGCGCGCGCCCGCCTCCCGGCGTCATCTCGAGCTGATCCCGTAGCGACATGAGAGTGCGCCGCGAGATACCGCGGAGAGTCTCGAAAACCCCGGTGCCGGTCAGAGCCGAGGCTTCGAATCTCTCCCAGCCGTTGCTATTCAGAGAATTGTCGAGTTCCTCGAGACTCTGGACCTCGCTCAAGTCGCGCTTGTTGTATTGCAAGACCAGCGGAATATTCTCGATATCAATTCCGAGCTCCTCGAGGTTTTCCCCAAGATTCTGCAGGGACTCGATGTTCGACTGGGCCATGGGGATCTGAGAGTCGGCGACGAACACGATGCCGTCGACTCCTTTGAGGACGAGCTTCCGAGTCGTGTTGTAAAACACTTGACCGGGAACGGTGTAGAGCTGGATTTTGGTCCGAAAGCCGGCTACGGTGCCGACGTCTATGGGTAGGAGATCGAAAAAGAGGGTGCGATCGGTTTGGGTTTCGAGCGAGACCATCTCGCCCCGCGAATCACTCTCTGTGTGTCCGTAGATGTACTGGAGGTTGGTGGTCTTTCCGCACAGGCCCGGACCGTAGTAGACGACCTTTGCCGTCATCTGCATCGTGGAGTAGTTGAAGAATGCCATGGGTACGAAGCCAAGTTGCGGGCACAATCGCTTTCGTCTCGCCCGTAACGGCGGCGCGATCTTACCACCGGCTCAGACCCGTCGCCGACGAAGATGATGCCTGCAGACGGTAGAAAACTGCCTGGTTGGTCAGCCGGCAGACCGCCGGCTGGGTTAGAATCAGGGTTTGGGATGCCGCACTGTGGTGTGGCCCGTGAAGTCGTATTCGCAGATGGTGACGAGACGATCCTAATACCATGAGCAGTTCAGGAAGCCCTTCGACTCGACGGCACTCGGCGAGTGAACAGCCTTCGGCCATGGCCGCGGGTGCCGGCCTCAACGCGCGTGATCGTGAAATCCTGAACGACATCATCCGCACTTTCATTCTGAGCGGCGAGCCGGTGAGTTCCCGCTCGGTCGCAAAGGGAGGGCGGCACTCGCTTTCCGCCGCGACCATCCGCAACGTCATGGCCGATCTGGAAGACCTCGGTTTTCTCACCCAGCCGCACATCTCAGCGGGCAGGGTGCCAACCCGCGACGGCTACCATTTCTATATCGACGCGCTGATGGAAAATCGGTCTGTCCCGGCGAAGGCGCGCAGAACGATTGACGAAACCCTGGTTGCCGGAGCGAGCGGTGCCGAGGAGATGATGTCCTCGGCCAGCCATCTTCTATCCAGGCTCACTCGGCAGATCGGGATCGTGATGACTCCCACGGTCGGGCGCTCGACGCTGCGAGCCATCGACTTCGTGAATCTGTCGGGTTGCAAGGTGCTGTGCGTTCTGGTCGGTGCGAGCGGGTTTGTCGACAACAAGGTCATCGAGACTCCTGAGCCGATCGCCAGACGCGATCTGGTGCGTATTTCGAATTACTTGACCGATCACTTCGCGGGTAAGACCTTGCGACAGATCCGAGACGAATTGATCGATCTGATGGCCGAGGAGAGGACCAAGATGGACGATCTTCTCGGACGGGCTATCGATTTGGCTCGAGAGGCCTTCGCGGGCAGGGGGAACCAGGCGGTGCTGGTCGAGGGCACGACCGCCATTCTGAACCAGCCCGAGTTGTCGGATCTGGACAGAATCCGGCGGCTGCTCGGTACCTTCTCGGACAAGGCGACTCTGGTCCGCGTGCTGAATCAGTTGGTCGAAGGCCCGGGAGTTCGCGTGGTGATCGGCAAGGATAGTGATTTGACTTCCGACCTGGATTTCAGCTTGGTGGCGACTTCCTACGGGGTCGGCAGCGGCGCTGGGAAACTGGGCATATTCGGTCCGTCGCGGATGGACTATCAAAAGGTGATTCCGATCGTCGAATACTTCGGCGAGAAGTTCGGCCAAGCGTTGGGGCGGACTTTTGGCGAAGACATTGACGCCTTGGAGCAATAAGAAATGAAGGACCGACCGTTGCCAGGTGACGAAGCCGAGATCGAGGAACTGGACCTTGGCAGCGGAGACGAGGAGATGATCGAAGAAGCCATGAAAGAGGCTCTCGAGGCGGTAGAGGAAATACGGCTCGAGCGAGAAGCGGACGATCGGCACGGTTCTGTCGAGGCAGAAGTGGAGGGAGACACCGAAGCGGGCTTGCGCGAAGAGGTCAAAGAACTTCGCGACAGATCGATGCGGACGCTGGCTGATTTCGACAACTTCAGAAAGCGCGCGGAGAAGGAGCGCAACGAGCAACGCCGCTATGCAGGAGTCGAGATCATGAGAGATCTGCTCGTGGTCGTCGACAGCCTCGAGCGCGCTGTCGGGGCTCGAGGGTCTCTCGAAGAATTGAGGGAAGGCGTCGAGTTGATTCTCCGCCAGATAGCCGAACTCTTGAAGCGCCATGGCGTCGAACGGGTATCCACAGGCGACGGGCGTTTTGATCCAGCGTCTCACGAAGCCGTGACACGTCACGAAAGCGACGATGTCGCGGAGCCGACAATCGTCAAGGAACTGCAGGCCGGCTACCGGCTGCGCGATCGCCTGCTGCGGCCGGCTCTGGTGGAAGTCGCGGTACCCAATGAGCCCGCGGCCGAGCCGATCGACGGCTCCGGTGAACCGGGAATCTGACGTGGCGAAGATCCTCGGGATCGACCTTGGGACGACCAACAGCTGCGTCGCGGTAGTGGACGTTGCCGCGCCGAGAGTTCTGGCAAATCGAGAGGGCGCGCGGACCACGGCATCGATCGTGGCGTTTACCGAAGACGGCGATCGCCTCGTCGGCCAGATCGCCAAACGCCAGGCGATCACCAATCCGCAAAACACCGTATTCGCCGTCAAACGCCTGATCGGACGCAAGTACGACGATCCCGAAGTTCGGCGGGCGCGGGAAGTCCTACCGTACCCGCTGGTCGAGGCTTCGAACGGCGACGTAAAGATCCAGGTTCGTGATCGACAGTACAGCCCGGAAGAGATTTCGGCCTTCATTCTGCGCGAGATCAAGGTGTTCGCGGATGAAGTTCTGGGCGAAGAAATCCAGGAAGCGATCATCACGGTTCCGGCCTATTTCAACGATGCCCAGCGCCAGGCGACCCGCGACGCCGGTCGTGTGGCCGGGCTCGAGGTGCTTCGCATCATCAACGAGCCCACGGCCGCGGCCCTCTCCTACGGCATGGACCGGGAGGACTCGGCCGACATCATTGCGGTCTATGACTTGGGAGGGGGCACCTTCGACATTTCGATTCTGGAACTCTCGCAGGGTATTTTCGAGGTCAAGGCGACGGCCGGAGACACCTTCCTGGGTGGCGAGGACTTCGACCAGCGCATCATGGACTGGTTGATCGACGAGTTCCGCAAGGAGACCTCGATCGATTTGCGCCGTGACCGGATGGCGCTGCAACGTCTCAAGGAGGCTTCCGAGCGCGCCAAGTGCGAACTCTCTTCCGCGGACGAGGCCCCGATCAATCTGCCTTTCATTTCGGCGGACGACAGCGGTCCCCGCCACCTCTCGCGCACTCTAACTAGGACGCACTTCGAAGAATTGGTTCGGGATTTGGTCGAACGCACCGAAGCGCCGTGCCGTGAGGCGATGGAAGCTGCAGAGCTTTCGCCAGGGCAGATCGGCGAAGTGCTGATGGTCGGGGGCCAGACGCGCACTCCATTGGTTGGCAAAGCCGTCGAGGCTATGTTCGGCAAGGCGCCCAATCGCGAACTCAATCCGGACGAGGTGGTAGCGATGGGTGCAGCGATTCAGGGTGGAATCCTCCGCGGCGACATCAAAGACATCATCTTGCTCGACGTGACCCCCCTGACTCTTGGCGTGGAGACTCATGGCGGCCTGTTCACGAGGCTGATCGAGCGGAACTCGACCATACCGACCAAGGCGACTCAGATCTTCACCACCGTGGTCGACAACCAGGACACGGTCGAGATTCATGTACTTCAGGGTGAAAGAGAGTTGTCGGCGGAGAACAAGTCATTGGGGCGGTTCGAGCTGGTGGGAATTCCGTCGTCGCCTAGGGGTGTTCCCCAGGTCGAAGTGAGCTTTGCAATCGACTCGAACGGCATCGTCAACGTTTCCGCCCGGGACATGGCTACCAACAAGTCGCAGGGGTTGCAGATCAATCCGGCCGGCGGCCTGACCAAGGATGAAATCGAACTTCTGGTGAAGGAGGCCGAGATCCACGGCCGGGAGGACGGTCAGCGCCGCGAGGTGAGGCGCCTGAAGAACCGGCTCGAAGGCTTGATCTACACCAACGAGCGAGTCTTCGAGCAATTCCAGAAGATGCTGTCCGGCGACGATCGTCGCAGGGTTCGGGAGACGCTGATCCAGGCGCGGATGGCCCTCGCGGCCGATGATCGTGCCGATCTCGAAGCCGCGATGTTCGATCTGAACAGCGTGTCGCGCCAGCTCTCGGAGCTGATGCTCGACAACATCGTAGAGCCGAAATAACACCGAGCTCAGATGCCTTCACCGCGCGATTACTACGCAATCCTCGGCGTTGACCGGGAGGCCTCTCAACAAGAGGTGAAGTCGGCATATCGCAAACTGGCGGTTCGATTTCATCCCGATCGCAATTCGGGCGACAGTGTGGCCGAGGAGAAGTTCAAGGAAGCAGCCGAGGCCTACGCGGTGTTGTCGGATACGGAAAAGCGCGCGCGCTACGATCGATTCGGGCATCGTGGAGTTGCAGGCGGTGGCTTTGGCGGCTTTGATCCGACGGTATTCGGAGACTTCTCCGACATTCTTGGAGATTTTTTCGAATTCGGATTCGGCAACCACGGGCGGCGCTCGGGAGCCGGACAGCCTGGCGCCGATCTGCGCTACGAGCTTCATCTCGAACTGGAGAAAGCCGCGTTTGGCGCCGAAGAGAATCTCGAGATTCCGCGACTGGAGACCTGCGAGTCATGTTCCGGCAGCGGCGGCGCGGATGGTGCCGAAGCCGAGGTTTGTCGGGGCTGCGGCGGGCGGGGGCAGGTTCGGCTTAGCCAGGGGTTCTTCACGGTCGCTCGGACCTGCCCCCAGTGTGGCGGCGAAGGCCGGATCGTAACCCATCCCTGCAGGAGCTGCCGCGGTGAGGGGCGCCTCGAGAAACGGCGAACGATCCAAGTCAAGATACCGGCCGGTGTCGATACCGGAACCCGTCTGCGGCTCAGCGGGGAAGGCGAGCACGGCCGCAGGGGCGGCCGAACCGGAGACCTCTACGTAGACATTGTCGTCGAGCAGCATCAACACTTTCATCGCGAAGGTCCTCACATCCTGAGTGAGGTCGAGCTTGCCTTTCCGCAGGCGGTCCTGGGCGCCGAACTCGAGGTCGAGACCCTCCACGGCGAGGTAATGCTGGAGATCCCGCCTGGGACCAAGGACGGGACTCGGTTCCGACTCAAAGGCAAAGGCATCGAGCAGCTCAATGGCTTCGGCAAGGGGGACCACATCATAGTGGCGAGACTGTCCGTGCCGCACCCGAGGAATCTCTCCGACGAAGAGCTCGAGCTTCTGCGCGAACTGGCGCAGCTCGGCGGCAGTGAGGTCAAAGAGGGGCGGCGCGTTTTCGATCGCGTCAAGGACCTCTTTGGCTAGGCGCTCAGCGGCTTTGGCGGGTGGCTACGGTGCCATCACGCTGCGCGTAACGGTCGCAGAACTCCGAGGGCTCGGTTTTTTCGTGATCGAAGTTCGTGCTCTCGGCGACTGGAGAGCATTTCTGATGGGACTCGGAGAGCGGGGGCGGAGGCCGTGACCACCGTTTTCGTCACGCCGGAAGAGTGGGCAGGGGAACGCCTAGAACTCGTGGGTGCGGTTCATCACCATCTGTTTCGCGTTGGTCGGCTGGCCGTGGGGCAGTCGCTACGCCTTGCCGACGGCGGCGGTCGCGCCCGGCGGGGAATTATCGAGTTCGTGAACAGGACGCGCGCGGAGGTAGGTCTCGGCTCCGAAGTGCCGGGCAACGAATCCGATGTCAAGGTTCAACTTCTGGTGGTTGCGCCGAAGAAGCCGCGGGCCGAGTGGTTAGTCGAAAAAGCCACTGAATTGGGTGTCGGCGCGGTCAGATTCTTGTGCTCAGAGCGCGGACCGAGAGATTATGGGGAGGGCGCATACGAACGCTTTCGAAGAATCGCGAGGTCCGCCGCCGAGCAATGTGAGCGCGCCCTCGTACCGGAGGTGACCGGCATGCACGAAAGCGAAGAGGTGACCGAGTTGGTCAAGGCCAGTGCTGCGGCATTCGTGCTGGACGCTTCAGGCCGGGCGCTGGCGCCGGCCGCGGGCCTCGAGTCGATTGCACTCCTGGTCGGGCCGGAGGGCGGTTGGTCGAGTCGAGAATTGGACGAATTCGCGGAATGTGGCATCGTATTAGCGGGTCTGGGACCTCGGGTCTTGAGGGTCGAGACCGCTGCAGTGGTAGCGGTTTCCGCGTGTGTCAGCCCAGATTGACAGGTCCCGAAGACGGCCGTTAGGCTTGTCCGGTCCTTTGGAGTTCAACTATGAACATCAACGATCTTCTCAAACTCGCCGTTGAACGTAGGGCTTCCGATCTTCACCTCAAGGTTGGCAGTCATCCGGTAATTCGGGTCGATGGTGAGCTACAGGCGCTCATTGACGTCAAGCGCCTGATGCAGGAAGACACCATTGCGATGGCGTTTTCCATGATGAATTCGCGCCAGAAGCAGCGATTCAAAGAGGACTTGGAACTCGATCTCGCGTACTCGGTGCCCGGGCTCGGGCGTTTTCGCTGCAATGTATTCCAGCAGCGCGGCTCGGCCGGCCTGGTTCTGCGGGTCATTCCCGCGGGAGTGCTCTCGATTCGAGAGCTGATGCTGCCGAAAGTGCTCGAGAAGATCTGCCAGGAGCGGCGTGGTCTCGTGCTTTGCACCGGCACGACCGGGTCGGGGAAATCGACCACTCTGGCCTCGATGATCGACCACATCAATTCGCACCGCACCGAACACATCATGACGATCGAGGATCCGATCGAGTTCCTCCATCGCGACAAGAAGTCGATCGTCAATCAGCGCGAAGTCGATGTTGATACCCAGGGCTTCGCTCACGCCCTGCGTTCGGCACTGCGTCAGGACCCGGATGTGATTCTTGTGGGTGAGATGCGCGACCACGAGACCATCGAGACGGCGCTGCTTGCCGCCGAGACCGGCCACCTCGTGTTTTCGACGCTTCATACGATCGATGCGACCGAAACCATCAACCGCATCATTGCGGTCTTTCCCCCTCACCAGCAAAAGCAAATCCGACTTCAGCTGGCTCAGGTCATGAGAGCCGTCATTTCGCTGCGCCTGGTGCCGCGTGCCGACGGCACCGGCCGGGTACCGGCGGTCGAGGTCATGATCGCGACGGGCTATATCCGCGAATGCATCGAAAACAAGGAGAGGACCAAGTACATACGCGAGCAGATTGCCTTGGGAACCAGCCAATACGGGATGCAGACCTTTGATCAATCGCTCTACCAGCTCTACAAGGGCGGTCTGATCACACTCGATGAGGCTCTTCGTCGTGCCACGAACCCGGACGAGTTCAAGCTCAAGATCCAGGGTGTTCAGTTCACCGCCGATGTTGCTCACGAGCAGATGGAGTCGCAGCTCGAACTTGCCGACGACACGGATCATCCGATGTCGGACGACTCGTCCTTCGAGGTCGAGCGCTTTGGCGATCGGTAGAAACGAGCGGGCGGCTCCGTCATCGGCTCCGTCAGGGGGTTGTTTCGGCAAAGCCTTGGATCTGCTGAGCCGGAGGCCTCATTTTCGTCGAGAGTTGGAGAGGAAACTTCTGATGCGCGACTTCAGTTCTCTGGAGGTCGAGTCGGCACTGGATCGGGCGACCGAGCGCGGCTTTTTGGACGATCTGGGATGCGCGCGAGAGTTGGCGCGCGTGCGAGTCGAGCGCCGCCACGAAGGGCCGGCAAAGCTGTTTGCCGTGCTAAACCGACGCGGAGCGGACGCGGATACGGCGCACGAGGTCGTCGCCGAGTACTTTTCCGACGGCGAGGACGAGCTGTTGCGGCAAGCTGCCTCTCTTTGGTTGGGTCGCAACCCTTGGAATCGTGATCGTTTGGCGCGCCATCTCAATCGCAAAGGATTCTCCGAGGGCGCGATTCTCTCGGAGCTCGAGCGGTTAAGGGGCGGCTGCGAGAACGACAACGCGATGCTCGGGGAAGCTCCGTGAACAGCCGCGACATTCGCGCCTCGTTTCTCGACTATTTCGAGCGACACGACCATCGCGTTGTTGCCAGTGCCCCGCTGGTTCCCCATGACGATCGGACGCTTCTGTTCACCAACGCCGGCATGGTTCCGTTCAAGAGTTTTTTTCTTGGCGAAGAGGAGCCGCCCTCGCGGCGTGCGGTCAGCGTGCAGAAATGCATGCGGGTTTCGGGGAAGCACAACGATCTGGAGAACGTCGGTCCGAGCCACAGACACCACACGTTTTTCGAGATGCTGGGCAACTTCTCGTTCGGTGACTACTTCAAAGCCGAGGCCATTCGCTACGCCTGGGAGTTGGTAACCGAAGGCTGGGGCATCGAGCCCTCCAGGTTGTTCGCAACGGTCTTCGAAGAGGACGACGAAGCGGCGGATCTTTGGAAGGCGATCTCGGGGCTTCAGCCCGAGCGAGTTCTGCGCTGCGGAGCGAAAGAAAACTTCTGGGCGATGGGCGACACAGGACCCTGCGGTCCTTGCAGCGAGATCTTCGTAGACGTGGATCCTGAAAAGCCTCCAGTGGACTGGGCCGAGGGTAGCGAAAGCGGACGCTATCTAGAGATCTGGAACCTGGTGTTCATGCAATTCGAGCGACAGGCCGACGGAGAACTAGAGCCGCTTCCGAACCCCTCGATAGATACCGGGGCCGGTTTGGAACGGATTGCAGCGGTACTTCAAGGAGTCGAGTCGAATTACGACTCCGACCTTTTCCGCCCGATCTTGGGCGCTACGGCCGATCTCGCTGGAGTCGCGTATGGCACGGTGCCAAAAAGCGACGTGGCCATGAGGGTGATCGCGGACCACCTGAGGGCTGTGAGTTTTTTGCTTGCCGATGGGGTGGTTCCCAGCAACGAAGGGCGCGGCTACGTTCTTCGCCGAATTCTACGGCGGGCGGTACGCCACGGGATGAGCTTGGGATTCGAGGACCCCTTCCTGGGCAAGCTTCTGCCAGTGGTCTCGGAGGTTATGGGCAGTGTTTATCCCGAGCTGGTCCAAGCTCAGGCGGCTTCGGCAGTTAGCGTAGCGACCGAGGAGACCAAATTCCTGGAGACCTTGGCTGCCGGATCGCGCCAGGTGCAAGTCGCGATCGAGAAGGCGCGTGCTGCGGAAAGTGGCCGCTTGGACGGCCAGAGCGTCTTTCGTTTGTACGACACATTCGGTCTGCCGCTCGAGATCATTCGTGAGATTGCCGAAGAAGAGCAGATAGGCCTGGACGAAACCGGCTTCAACGTCGCTTTGAACGAGCAGCGCGCTCGCTCGCGGGCCGCTGCCGGCGGCGCCCACAAACTGTTGGGGGACGCGGAGCGCCTGCTCTTCGCAGCGGTTGAAGGCAAAACCGTGTTTTCCGGGTACCAACAGCTTGCACTGAGCGAGGTGCCGGTTCTGGCGCTCGCGAGTTCTGAGGGCGAGTCGGCGCAAGGGGCCGAGCGTCTCACCGAGGGCCAGCACGGAATCGCCGTCTTCCCGAAGACGCCCTTCTATGCCGAAGCCGGGGGCCAACTCGGCGACCGCGGTCGACTGCGCTGGTCCGGCGGCGAAGCGGAGGTCGTCGACGTCCAGAAGGAGAAGGGGGTGACCTTCCACGTGCTGAAGGTGACCGACGGAGAACTTGCGACCGGCGACTCGGTGAACGCCGAGGTCGACTCCGCATGGCGCAAGGCGACGCAACGCAACCACACGGCGACGCACCTCTTACATGCTGCGCTTCGCCACGTTCTCGGCGAAGGCGTCCGACAGGCAGGCTCGTTGGTAGCTCCCGACCGGTTGCGATTCGATTTCACTTTCGGTCGGCCGCTCAAACCGGCAGAGCTGGCTGCGATCGAAGAGATCGTCAATGAGTGGGTTCTTGAAGCAGAGGTCCTCGAGATCACGACCGACCGTGAGTTTGAGGAAGCCGTTTCGGCGGGGGCGATGGCGCTTTTCGGAGAGAAGTACGGAGACCGAGTCCGAACTGTGGCGATTCCGCCGCTGGTCCGGGGGGAAAACGAGAGGGTCGAGAGTCTCGAGCTCTGCGGCGGTTGTCACGTGGCCAATACCGGTGAGCTCGGGCTCTTCGTGGTTACCTCGGAGCGCGCCGTGGCCTCCGGAGTTCGGCGCCTCGAAGCTCGCACCGGCGAGGGCGCGCGGGAGCTGGCCGTGGAGCGTGCTCGCCTTCTGCAAGCCGCCGCCACGGCACTTTCGGTAACCGAGGAGCGCCTGCCGGAAGAGGTCGTGGCTCTGGCCGGCAGACAGCGCGAACTCGAGCGTGAAGTCTCGAAGTTACGCGTGAAGATGGTCTCTCGAAGCGACAACGAAGGTTCTGAAGTCGAGATCGAGGGCGTCAAGGTAATGGTCCGTGAGGTGCCGTCGGCTCCGGCCAACGAGATTCGCAACATGGCCGACGTGCTCAAAGCTCGAATCGGTTCCGGTGTGGTCGTCCTGGGGAGTCGAGAGGCCGGTAAGGTGCACCTGGTCGCCGCGGTCTCGGCCGATTTGGTCGACAGGGTCCATGCCGGCAAGCTCGCCGGGGCGATCGCGGCAAAAGTCGGGGGCCGCGGCGGCGGCAAGGCCGAGTTTGCGCAGGCCGGTGGCAAGGAGCCGGATCAATTGCCCAACGCTCTCGAGTGCGTGCCCGATCTTGTCCGCGAACAGTTGGTTTCGTCGGGGGTCGAGACGTGATCCGATGGCTTGTGGCGCTGGCGTTCGTGCCGGTTGTTCTGTTCAGCCCCCCGGCCTCCGCCGAGGTCAGAGTCGTGCGGCGGCCGGACGGCAGTATCTACGTCTATAATGTTCGCACGCGCAGCCTGGCGAGTTCGGTCAAGGCGACCCCGCGGAGATCGGCACAGCCGATCGAAGCAATCGAAGCACTGGTCGAGCGCCACGCCAAACAGGTGGCTCTCGAACCGGAGCTGGTGAAGGCCGTGATTCAAGTCGAGTCGGCCTTTGATCCCCACGCGATGTCGCACAAGGGTGCCATGGGCCTGATGCAGCTGATGCCGGCAACGGCGGCGGCGTATTCGGTCTCGAATCCCTACGATCCGGAACAAAACATCGGAGCGGGCACCAAGTACCTAAAACGGCTAATCGTGTCCCTGGGTAGCCTCGAACTCGGCCTGGCGGCCTACAACGCGGGTCCGGCGGCGGTGCAAAGATTCGGCGGCGTGCCGCCGTATCCGGAAACTCGCGACTACGTCGAGAAGGTGATGCGTCTGTACAGGGGGGACACGCTGTATTCTTTGGCCAGCTCGAATCTGCTACGCCCGGGGCGCAAGACCTATCTCAGGCGCGACGCTTCGGGTCGCCTGATCATGACCACGAGCCCGCCCAGCGGCTAATAATCCAGGCTAGTCAGGGCCCAACCCTGTCCAATGATCTTCAATCTGCCCAATATTCTCTCGCTCATTCGAATCCTGCTGGTTCCGGTCTTGGTGGCGGTGCTTCTGACCAAATTCGAAGGCAAGGAATTCGTCGGCCTGGGCGTCTTCCTGGTGGCGTCGCTCACCGACTTTCTGGATGGGTTCTTTGCTCGCCGGCGCGGGTTGGTGACTCGACTGGGCAAGTTGCTCGACCCCGCCGCAGACAAGATCTTGACCTCGGCCGCTTTCATCGCCCTGGTCGAGATGGGACTGGCTCCCGCCTGGATGGTGGTTGCACTCATCGCCAGGGAGTTTGCCGTTTCGGGACTGCGCAGCGTCGCCGCCAGCGAGAACATGGTGCTGGGGGCGATCTTCTCGGCCAAGGTCAAGACAGTCACTCAGATGGTTGCCATCGCCTTGCTGATTATCTATGAGCGGCTCGGGAGTTTCGAACTGCTCGCTCCGCTCTCGCTGTGGGTCGCCATGCTCGCCAGCATGTACTCCGGTTTCGAGTACTTCTACCGCTACGGTCCGCAACTTTTCGGCTCCGAGCGCGGTGAGTAGAAATCCATTGGCAAGATTTCAAGCGGCCGGCTTCTGATGCTTCATCCTTCTCTGCGCAAGCTGGCTGGCTTCGCCCGTCGCCGCTACCGGCTGGTATTCGCGATCGCGGCGTTCTTGGTGATCGCCAGCCTTGCCTCGTCGCTCCGACTGCGTTTCGACACCGACGTGTTGGCTCTGCTTCCGAAGGATGAGCCCGTGGTGCGGGATTTCCGCGCCGGGCTCGAGGAGTTCGGCAGCGTAGACTATTTGCTGGTCGCGGTGCGGCTTCCCGAGGGTGAGGTGGTGGATCCCTATGAGTCCTTCGTGAGGATTCTCGGCGAGCGCCTGGCGGGCCTCGATCTGCTGACCGAGGTCGAGTACAGAATCGGCAGCCTCGAAGAGCTCTTGGAGGCTTTCTTGCCGCGGGCTCTGCTGTTTCTGCCGCCGGATGCGCTCGAGAAGTTGGCCGGTGCGCTCACCAACGAAGCGCTCTCTAGCCGTGCCGAAGAGATCCGTCGCCTGATCAAGACGCCCAGGCTGCTTGCCCAGAAGGATCTTGTGTTGCTCGATCCCCTTGGTGTCGCGCCGATATTTCTCGATCACATCGAGAAATCGCGAGCCGGCATTTCACTCGACTGGCAGAGTGGCTATTTTCTGTCTCGCGATCGCGGCATGATGCTGATTCTCGCGAAGCCGACCGGCGCGCCTCAAGATGTCGCCTTCTCGAGGCGGCTGATCGCCGCGGTGGAAGACGCCGTGGTGGCGTCGAAGCGCGAGTGGCGACAGGGCTTTGGAGACCAGGCACCTCCCGATCCTGAAGTCAACCTGGGTGGCCGGCACGTCATTGGAGTCGCTGACGCCGGTCTGATTCAGAGCGACATGATCATGAATGCAGCGACCTCGATGCTCGGAGTGCTGGTGCTTTTTTTGCTCGCCTTTCGGCGCTTCGGCCTTCTTCTCTACGCCTTCGTGCCCTTGGCATGCGGCCTTGTGCTCACCTTCGGTTTCGCGGCCTGGGTGTTCGGCACGGTCAGCGCTGCAACCAGTGGCGTTGCCGCGCTGCTGATCGGCCTTGGGATCGACTTCGTTATCGTCTCGTACGGCAGGTACGTCGAAGAGAGGCAGCGTGGCCAGAATCTCGACGAGGCGTTAGCGCTGATGAGCGGATCGTCGGGGCGCGCGGTCTTGGTCGGCGGAGTCACCAGCGCGGCGACGCTGTACGCGTTCGCGGTTACCGACTTTACCGGCTTGCTGGAGATGGGGATCTTGACCGGTACCGGCATTCTGTTTTGCATGTTGTCGGTGTTGTTTCTGCTGCCCGCGATGCTGGCGTGGGCCGATGATCGACACCAAAGACGCCGCTCGATACCGAAGCTGTTTCTGCACGGTTTCGGTAGTGGCAGAGTGATCGCCTTCTCGATTCGAAATCCGAGAGCCGTCCTCGCCGCCGGATTGGTTGTGACGGCCTTGGCCGCCCTGGGGCTGAGAGATCTTCGCTTCGAGGACAGTGTCAAAGCGATGCGGCCGACGGGGAACCCCGGTGTGGAAGTGCGGGACGAGGTGGCGGAGCGATTTGGTGTCGGCTTCGACCAGATGATGCTGATCGTGTCCGATCAGAACCTCGAACAGCTTCTGGAGTTGGCCGGACAGGCCGAAGCGGGCGCTCGGGAACTGGTGCGCGGCGGCATCCTTCAGGGTGTGGATTCGATAGCCTCGTTGCTGCCGTCGGCGGCCGCCCAGAATTCCGTTCTCGAATGGGTCGCGACCCAGCGCGGCTCCCGTCTGGACGTGAGCCGAATCGAGCGGGTTTTTCGGGCCGCTCTCTCGGCTGAGGGTATGCGCGAGGCGCCGTTCGAGAAGGGCCTGGGTCTGATCCGCAGCGCTCTCGAGCGGGACCGGCCGTTGACGGTTGCGGAACTGGAAAGAGATAGCCAGGGGAAGAAGTTGCTCCGGCGCTACTTGAGGCACTTGGACGACGGCTGGAAAAGCGTGATCTATCTCTATCCGAAGCCGATGACCTGGCGTAGAGAGCCGCCTCCGGGGGCGCTGGCGCTGGCCGCCGGTTTGGGCAGCGGAGCCACTCTGACCGGCGCCAACGTGATCAGCCGCTACATGCGCGAGCGCATCTTGAAGGATGCCGTGTTCGCGGCGATTCTGGGTTTTGCCATGGTGGCCGTGCTGTTGTTCTTGGACTACCGGAGGCTGCGGCCCACGGCTCTGTCCCTGGGGCCTCTGGTAATAGGCATTGTCTGGATGCTCGGCGCCATGGGGTGGATGGGGCTACAGATGAACTTCATGAATATCTTTGTCAGCACGATGATTATCGGAATTGGGGTCGATTACGGAGTGCACATGGTGCACCGGCAGCGCGAGTTCGCGGGGAAGAGTCGCCAGCGCCGGCAAGACGGCCTGGTCCAAACCGGCAAGGCGATCACCCTGGCCGCACTATCGACGATCATCGGCTTCGGCTCGCTTTCGCAGTCGCATTTCCCCGGTCTGAGTTCGATGGGAAAGGTGGCGATTCTCGGAGCGATGTCGACGTCTATCGTGGCGATCACGGTGTTGCCGGCGTTCCTGGCCTGGATGGAGGGCGCGGCGAGCGACGAGTAGGAGCCGTCGCAACTCGGCCGGTCGCGGCCGTGCCGGCGCTCGGGGTCCGCGTGAAAACCGACGCGGAGCCATGCCGCGGTTTGTAGCGGTCGACCTCCGTGTCGACCGTCTGTCTGTTCCGTACGACGAGCGTTCGGTCGAGACGGAGCTCGACCGCTACAAACAGATCGGCGAGTCAGCGTCGGCGACTTGGCGGCTTCGAGGTCGATCAGTCGGGCCCGCGGACATGATGGAGACGCATCAGGTTGGTCAGCGGCCGGTCGCGGATCGGAACACCCATCAGGATGACAATCACCTCACCGGGCCGAGCCAGCTTGGCGGCGAGTAGTTCCCGGTCCACCAGGTCGACGACCTGATCGTGGTGCTCGACCGACTTGTCGACCTGGAGCGGCCGCACGCCCCATACCAGCTGAACGCTGCGCGCCACTCGCGGATCGGTGGTCAGCATGCAAATCGGGGTCTCGGGGCGGTAACGGGCGATGGTGCGGGCGGTAAAGCCACCCTGACTGAAGGCTACGATCTGGCGCACCTCGAGGCTCTTGGTCGAAGACACCGCGGCCGCCGCGACTACGTCCGCGAGAACCAGGGCGTCTTGAAGCTTGCGGCGCCCGCTCTCGAGCGATCCGGGTTCGCTGGGGTGAGCGAGCGGGCGGACCTCGGTTTCGCGGCGCGACAGCAGTCGGTGGTCTTCGGCCTCGCTCATGATCTTCACCATGGTCTTGACAGCCTCCACCGGATAGCGGCCGACGGCGGTCTCTCCGGAGAGCATGAGCGCGTCGGCGCCATCGAAGACCGCGTTGGCGACGTCGGACGACTCGGCACGGGTGGGACGCGGACTCTCGACCATGGACTCGAGCATCTGAGTTGCGACGATCACCGGCTTGCCGTGGACTCGACCCGACTCGATGATCTGTTTCTGCAATACGGGCACACGATGCAGCGGCACCTCGACGCCGAGATCCCCTCGCGCGACCATGACCGCGTCCGCAGCGGAGACGATTCCGTGCAAGTTCTCGATGGCTCGCGCTCTCTCGAGTTTGGCGATCAGGGGGATGTCCCCGCCGGCCCGACGAATGATCCGCCGCAGAGCCTCGATATCTTCGCCGCTGCCGACATAGCTTGCGGCGACATAGTCCGCCTCGAGTTGGACGGCGAGTTTCAGATCTTCGCGGTCCTTCGAACTGATTGTGAACGGCAGGTCGCTGTCGGGCAGATTGATGCCCTTGCGGCTCGAGACCGATCCGCCGTTGATGACTTTGGCGGTGAAGGAGCCGTCCTCTTCGGAAACGACGATGAGCTCGACCAACCCGTCTCCGACAAGAAACCGGTTGCCTACCTTCAGGTGCTCGAGGAGCTTCAGATCGTCGATCGGCAAATCAACGCCGGTGCTGGGAGGCCCGATCACCACGGTCTGGCCACGCTCCAGTGCTTTCGGTTCGTCCATGTGACCGAGCCGGTAGCGAGGGCCCATGAGATCCAAGATCACCGGGACATGCGCTCCCAACTCGGCGCTGACCGAGCGAATGCGCGCGAAAGTCGCGGTGTGCTCTTGGGTGGATCCGTGAGACAGGTTGATCCGAATGACGTCGGCACCGGCCTCGAGAACACGCTTCAAAATGTGCGGATCCGAGGTGGCGGGTCCGACGGTGGCCACGATTTTTGCGCGCGGCTTCATGCCCGCGGAGTATATGGGCTGCCGATTCGCCCAAGGGTCCCGGCGTTGCTCTCAATCCGACCGGGGGATACGATCACCGGCACGATGTTCGAGGGACTCCAAAGTCGACTGCAAGGCGTTTTTCGCCGGCTAAAGGGCGAGGGGCGAGTCTCTCGCGAGGTGCTGGAGAGCGCCTTGCGTGAGATCCGGATGGCGCTGCTCGAGGCCGACGTCAACTACCAGGTGGTCAAGGACTTCATGGCCAGGATCGGCCGGGAGGCCGAAGGGCAGCGCGTCGTCGAGAGCCTGACCCCCGCCCAGCAGGTGGTCAAGATCGTCCATGCAGAGATGACCGCGCTGTTGGGAGCGACGGCCGAGCCCCTTCGAATCAAGGGACGACCGGCGGTGATCATCCTGTGCGGACTTCAGGGTTCGGGTAAGACGACGACGGCGGGCAAGCTCGCCCGCTATCTGCGCGGCCAGGGAAAGAATCCGATTCTCATCGCGGCGGATCTTCAAAGAGCGGCAGCGGTCGAGCAACTTCGGCAAGTCGGCGACCGCGTGGACACTCCCGTGCTGGCTCCCACAGACGATCGGGAGGATCTGGCTGCCTTTGTGTCCGGCGCCGTGAAAGAGGCGCGAGAGCTGGGGCGCGATGTAGCCATCGTTGACACCGCGGGCCGCCTGCACGTCGATCGAGTGCTGATGGAGCAGCTGGCAAGTGTGATTGCGCGGACCGCACCGCAGGAGGTCCTGTTCGTAGCCGACGCGATGACCGGGCAGGACGCAGTCCGAAGCAGCAAGGCGTTTTCGAACGCACTGCCGATCACAGGAATCATCTTGACCAAGCTCGACGGCGATACCAGGGGTGGCGCGGCGCTTTCGATACGGGCGGTGACCGGCCTGCCGATTCGCATGGTCGGAGTCGGCGAGAAGTTCGAGGACCTCGAAGACTTCCATCCCGATCGCACGGCCTCGCGAATCCTCGGCATGGGCGACGTCCTGGGCCTGATCGAGAAGGTGGAGAAGGGGTTGGGCGCGGCCGAAAGCCGCCGCCTCGCCGAGCGGCTGGCGAAGAGAGAGTTCAGCCTCGAGGACCTGCGCGATCAGCTTAGACAAATGCGCCGCATGGGATCCCTGTCGCAGTTGATGACGGCTCTGCCGCGCGGCGGTCCACTCGGGGGCTTCGACGCCTCGGCGGTGGACGAAGGTAAGCTCAGGCGAGTCGAAGCCATTATCGACTCGATGACGCCGCCGGAGCGGAGGAAGCCGATCGCCCTGAATGCCAGCCGCAAGCGCCGCATCGCTCGAGGCTCCGGAACCACGGTTCAGGAGATTAATCAACTGGTCAAGCAGTACAGGATGATGCAGAAGATGTTCAAGGGGGTCAAAGGCTCCTGGTTGCGCAAGGCCATGGGTGCAGGTTGACAGCGCTCGCGGCGCCATGGTTTTCTGCTAAACTTCGCGGCTCCCGAGTCCCCAGGCTCGGAGCCGGCCGGAGCTGGTGGTTGAAGGCCGGCGCACGGATCATCGACAGAAGGTAATCGCGAAGAAGAAGGTAATCAAGGATGCTCAAGATCAGACTGAGACGTATGGGAAATCGCAACCGGCCGTTTTTCCGGATTGTGGTGTCGGATTCACGAAAGACTCCCACCAACAGAGCGATTGACGAAGTCGGCCACTACGACCCCACCAAGGGGGCAGAGGCGGCCATCTTGGAAATCGACAAGATCGAGCAATGGGTGGGCAAGGGCGCCCAGATGTCGCCGACCGTAGCCAAGCTGGTCCGACATAGGAAGAAATCGGCAGCCTGACCATGTCTCAGGTTGGTGACGATCTGACGCAGGTTCTGGCGCTTCTGGTGGATGAACCCAGGGACGTCATGGTGAGTGAATCCGACGAGGACGTCGCTCCGCGGTTGGACGTTCGAGTCTCCGATGGCGATCTCGGCAAGGTTATCGGGCGCCAGGGCCGAACGGCTCGGGCGTTGCGCTGCGTACTGGCAGCGCGATCCACCCACGGCGAACGACCGTGGGAGCTCAAGATCCTCGATAACTAGTTCTCGGCTGCTAGGCGCCACGAGGCGCCTCTCAGACCAAGCAGTCGGTGGTAGATGTCAAGCTGGCCGTGCGGCAAGTCTGACGCTACGGACCGCGCGCCTCATGGCCACCAACGAACCAACTAGACCGCGCTTTGGCTGATCTCGTTTTGGGCGATCTGGTTCTGGTAGGTCACGTCCGCAAACCTCACGGGGTGCGTGGTGAAGTACTGATCGAAGTCTTGAGCGATGATCCCGATCGCTTTCGGCCCGGCGCCGAAATGGTCGTCACCGGCCCGACCTTCGAGCGCCAAGAGCTTGCGATCTCTTCGGTGCGACCGCATCGCGGTGGCCTCTTGGTTCTTTTCGAGGGTCTAGAGGACAGAGATGAGGTCGGCGCGTTGCGCGGCGCGGATCTGATGGTCGAAGTCGGAGCCGTACGAGAAGCCCCCGAGGGCTCGTACTATTACTTCGATCTCGTAGGACGCGCCTGTCACGATCGCAAGGCTGGGGATTTGGGCGAGGTCTCTGCGGTGCATGAGGATGGCGGTGGCCTGCTTCTCGAGATACGAGACGATTCACGGACCGTCCTGATACCGTTCGTTCGCGAATACCTGATCTCGATCGATCCAGTGGGCGGGCCGATCGAGTTCGACCTGCCGGAAGGGCTTCTGGAAGTATGCGCATCGCGGTCATAACGATCTTTCCTGAACTCTTTTCGGATTTTCTGAAGACCAGCTTGCTGGGTCGGGCCATCGCGGGAGGAGTTCTCGAGGTCCGGGTTGCCGATTTACGGGACTACACGGAGGATACCCATCGGGTTGTCGATGATCAGCCCTATGGCGGCGGCGGAGGCATGGTGATGATGGCGGAGCCTTGGATACGCGCGGTCAATGCGCTGGCAGGGGACCGGCCTTGTCATCGGGTTCTGCTTTCGCCGCAAGGGGTGCCGCTCGACGACCGGAGCGTCCGGCACTTGGCGGAGCGTGGGGATTTGGTGTTGCTTTGCGGGCGCTACGAAGGTCTGGACCACCGGGTCCGAGCGACCGTCGTGGACGAAGAGGTCTCGCTGGGCGACTTCGTCCTTTCCGGAGGCGAAGTGGCCGCCATGGCTCTGATCGAAGCGGTGTCCAGGCAGATTCCGGGTGTGGTCGGAGACCCCCTTTCGGTCGAGAACGACAGCTTTCGCAACGGCTTGCTGGATTTCCCCCACTATACGAGGCCGCGCGTGGTGGCCGGCCTCGAGGTGCCGGAGGTGCTGCTTTCCGGCGATCACGCTGCGATTTCTCGCTGGCGCCGCAAAGAATCGCTACGCAGTACCCTGCGGCGGCGACCGGATCTTCTGGATCGCGCAGCGCTCGATGCGGCTGATAGCCGCTTACTCGACGAGATCGAGGCCGAGGTCAAGGTCGATGGCACCGCTGCCAAGGAAACTCTGCCAAAGAAACACTGATAGAGGCTAGCGAATTTCGTGGTACGCTCTGCGGCCGCTCCTCGAGAGCGTTCGTAGCAAATTGGAGACAAGCATGCATAGTTTGAGTGAAGTCGAGAGCCCCTTTTTGCGCTCTGACATTCCCGAGTTTCGAGCCGGGGACACCGTCAAGGTCCATGTCAAGGTTGCCGAGGGTGACAAAGAGCGAATTCAGATCTTTCAGGGTGTCGTCATCGCTCGCCGCGGAAGCGGTACTCGAGAGATGTTTACGGTTCGGAAGATATCCGGCGGAATGGGAGTAGAGAGAATCTTTCCCCTGCATACTCCCACCATCGATACCATCGAAGTTGTGCGGCGAGGTCGCGTTCGTCGGGCCAAGCTCTACTATCTACGGAAGTTGCGTGGTAAAGCGGCCCGCATCGAAGAGCGTCGTGACGAACGCGTTCGGAGCAAATCCGGCTAGGCTCCAGACCCGGTCAACTGTCGGCCGCCGTCGCTACGGGTCGCTCGGCTTCTATCACGGGCTGCTAGAGTCTCCGCCGGCGAAGGACACAACGGGTGAGTTTGGTTCTCTTGGGAGTGGAGTCGTTTCGACTCCGTCTCGTAGCGGGGCT
>JADFQD010000169.1 GCA_022561975.1 Acidobacteriota bacterium | reverse complement strand
CGATCTACGAGCCCTTTGCCACCGTCAAAGAGCCGTGGCGGGCAGGTTTCGATGAAGTTGTGGAAGAAGCCGTCGTAACGCTCCGCAAGTGTTTTGCCGGCGTCGTTCAACACTTGCAGCTTCTCGTCCAGCATCGGCATCTCGATGTTGCCGGTGAAGATCTTCTTCAGCTCGGGCCGGGTGAGTTCGGCCAGATAGCGGCCGTCCAGAACCGGAGTGCCTTCCGCCATCGCTCGCTTCAGGCACGCGGTCATCGCCTGGGAGTCGGACCAGCTTTGGCCTTCGTAGTCGGTCTCGAACTTGACACCGGTCTCGAAATCGCTGAAGGCGGTGTTGATTGTGTTCGACACCATGATGAAATCGATGGCGCGATCACGCTCGGTTTCGGGGTCGAAATCGAGACCGAACCGCGGGAACGGCAGCTTCTCATAGGCCATCCATTCGGCTACCTCGGTGATTCTCGACACATCCGTTCGGACGTGACCAGATCCCTCGATCACCGGCCGGAGACTGTCGAGAACGGGGCTACCGATCGGCTTCGGCCACCTGCGGGTCGAAGAGCGAGGTTGGCTCATCTCTTGGGCCTCCGATCCACGAAAAAAAATGGGGAGCGCCAAAGCGCTCCCCATTGTCGATAGAAACGAACGTCGATCCACTAGTACTTGAATCTCACCCCCAACTGAATCGAGAACGGCGTGCTGCCCGGTGAGACCTGGTCGAGCGTGCGATACGCAACTCCGTTCGGACCGATGTCGCCAGGCTGCGGAGGCGCACTGAGCACCGAATCCACGACCGAGTTGATCGCCGGATTGGAGTACTTGTTGGCGGTGTCGAAGACGTTGAAAACGTCCGCAATCAGCTCGATGCTTCGACCACTCGCCAAATCGAATTCCTTGCTCAGCCGCAGATCGAACTGGAAAAATTCCGGCTGGCGCGCTGGGTAACGACCGAGCAAAGAGGTGCCACCCACGACCGGCCGGTCATTGTTGCAACCGTTGTTGTTGATGCCGTCGCCATTGGTGTCGTCCAAGATGCACGCCGGGAAGGGAATTCCGTCGCGCGCAATGATCAGGCCGCTGACCAGAAAGCCCTTGCCGAGCTTCTTGGTGCCCGCGATCTTGAGCTGATTCGGGATGTCGAGGGCGTTCCTGCCGTAGTCGATGTCGATATTGTACGGATCCTGGGGACCGAAGAACGAGTCGGTGTCGCGCTCGCTGCTGGCGTTGTCCTTGTTCTCGGACCAGGAGTAGTTGATGAAGAACTGGTAGCCGTCGGCGTACCGCCGAGTGAGGCTGAGCACGACCTGCTTGAACTCCCCACGGCTGAAGCTGCCGTGGGCATCCGCACTGGTGACCGTCGGGTCGACGGGCCCTCCCAGAATCGTGCGGCCGAACTGGTCGGTCCCCAGGCTCTCGAAGTTCCGGTTCCATCGGGTGCTGCTGAAGCCGCCGGTGCGCAAGCGGTCCGAATCCGCGTGCACGAGGGTGGTCGTGAAGGTGTACTTGTCGGCCACCTGCCACTCGAGAGTGGCGGTGGTGTTCTGGACGCGCGGGTTCTTCAGTCCCTGATCGTCGTAGGTGATGCCGAATGGCGGCTGCGGCGCGAACGGATTACTCGGATCGATAGGGTCCGAATGCAGGTTGGGGTAGCCGCCGGGCGGGAGGCAGGACGCGTTGAAGAAGCAGAACAGCACCGTGGTGCCCCCGGATCCCCGGCTGAAGAAGATGGGCGGGGTCTGGGCATAGTAGAGACCCCAGTTGGCGCGGAAGACGGCGGGCTTGCCGCCGAGGTCGAAAGAGTAGGCAAGACCCAGGCGCGGCCCGAACTGGTCCTCGTCGTCCGGAGGCGCCTGGGGCGGCGCGGCGAAGGTCGTGCCGGCACCGACCCCCATCGGCACCGACTGGCCGGGAATCGGAAATCGACCCGCCGGGTTGTCGGTGATGTCGAAACGCAAGCCGTAGGTGACGGTGAGATTCGGTTTGACCTGCCACTTGTCCTGGACGTAGGCCCCGTAGGCGGTCTGCTTCACGCGCTCCTCCTCCGTGGCAGCCTCCCGATACGGCAAGTTGCCGATGCCGAAGCCCTGGATGAAGCCGAAGGGCGTGCCGTTCTGGAAGTCCTCGAGAGTGAAGAACGAGTAGGACCCCGCCGACCAACCGAAAAACGCGCCCTGGCGAGTGGAATAGGCGTTGAGGTCGGCGCCGAACTTGACGTCGTGGTTGTTGAAAGCGTACTGGAAGTTCTCCTGGACGGTGATCTTCTCCTGGTTGCCGAAGATCGGCAGGAAGAAGCGCTGGCCGAAGGTGCCGGTGTCGCCGATGTTGATCTCGGGAATCGTGGCGTTGGGCTCACGCGGCCGCGTGGAATCCGAGTACATGTACCTGAACTCGTTGGAGGCCTGACCGCCGGCAAGTACCTTGGTCCAGGATCCGATGGTGTTGTCGCCGTTGTTCTCGAATTTTTCGGTGTTACCGAAGGAGGCCTGGATCTGGTTTTGGCCCCGACCGCCGGTGAACCCGTCGGTCTTGTTCTCGGTATGGAAGGTACGGATGGTCACGTGGTCACTTTCGCCGATCTGGTAGTTCCACTTGAGCAGGTAGGACAGCAGTTCCTGGCTCTGCGGGTGGGAGCCCTCGAGCGAGCCCAGGTCGGCGATGCCGAGTTCGGGCGCAGCGACGCCGCTGACGTCGCGGGCGAACTTGGTGATCAGCGGACCGTCCCGCTCGGAGATGTCGAAGGCCCCGAAGAAGAACTGCTTGTCGCGCTTGATCGGTCCGCCCATGGCCGCGCCGAACTGGTTCTGCTCGTCGATGCTCGGCGGCGTTCCCAGCCAATCGTCATTGGTCAGGGATTCGTTGCGGTGGTACCAATGGGCGCTGCCTTTGAGATCGTTGGTGCCCGACTTGGTGACCACATTGAGCAGGCCGCCGGTCGAGCGCCCGAACTCGGGCGCGAAGCCGTTGGTAACGACCTGGAACTCCTGGATCGCCTCGAGCGGGATGATCGAGTTCTTGGTCTCGAGCGACCCGAAGAACTCCCCGAAGAAGTTGTCGCGCACGTCGCCGCCGTCGATCGAGCCGCCCGAATAGTCGCTCTGCTGACCACCGAGCCTCAAGCCACCGCGCAGTCCGGGCGTGACCTGAGCCGAAGGGCTGAGTCTCGCCAGGTCGCGGAAATCACGGCCCAGGAGCGGCAGGTTCTGGATCGCGATCGCGCTGATCAGTTGGCTGACGCCGGCCGAGCCGGTATCGATCGGAGCCGCAGAGCCTTCAACCGTGATGGTTTCGGTCTGGATTTCCAGCTTGAGCGTGAAGTCGAACGTCAGCGACGCGCCGACGCTCACCCTGAGGGAAGCCACCTCGATGCCGTTGAAACCTTCCAGCTCGACCAGCAGCTTATAGTCCCCGACAGGGATCTGGGGGAACTGGTAGGCGCCGGCGCCGCTGGTCACCACCACCCGCGAAAAGCCGGTTTGATCATTCTTCAGAGTGAGGGTCGCGCCCGGAATCGACGCTTTGGTTTCGTCGTAGACGACACCGCGGATTTGCCCGCTGTCGAGAGTCTGAGCCTCGGCGAGCGGCGACAGGGCCAGTGTCAGAGCGATTGTTGCTACCCAGTAAGTGTGCTTCATCGGATCTCCCTTCGGATGCAGGGTTGAGCTGTAGGACACGCGAAGTTTACCTCAGGTTAGGGCGTCCGGGCAACTCACCCCACTGGTCGCGCTATTTGCCGGCCAGTCGATCGATGAACAGCGAAAGGAAGCGCTCCGCATCCACCGCCACCGCCACGTGAACGTTGGGTTCGACCCGGTCGATGCCGGTCATCATGAGCCGGTCACCCACCTCTTCGTTGTGCTCTACGACGTTGTGGCGATTGCCGACCGTCTGTCCGCGGGTGAATTCTCCCTTGGTCTCGACGTCGACCCTCATGTGCTTCGTGCGAACGAAGGACGGGTCGATGGCGACTCCGATTGCGAGCGGATCATGCATCGGCGTGCCGTCGGCTCCGAATTGGGCCGAGAGGTCGACTAAAAATCGCATCGTATCGGTTGCGTAGTCGTTCAAGGGTCCGCGTGTGGCCGACAGCCGGGCAAGGTGCGGACCGCCGAAGTTGGTCTTGTGAGTCACGTCGAGTCCCACCATCGTGACCTTCCAGCCGGCGTGAAAGACGACGTGCGCCGCCTCGGGATCGTTGTAGATGTTTGCCTCCGCGACCGCGGTGACGTTGCCCTCGGAAATCGAGCCGCCCATGACCACGACTTCTTTCACCAACGGCACAATGGTCGGATCCTTGTGGAGAGCCAGAGCGATGTTGGTGAGCGGCCCGATCGGAACCAAGGTCAGCCGGCCCGGCATCTCATGGATCATCTCGATGATGAGGTCCGGAGCAAAGCGGGCGTCGGTCTCGCAGCGTGAAGCCGGCAACTCGATGTCGCCCAGGCCGTTCTTGCCGTGCACGAACTCGGCCGTGATCAGTTTCTGGGCGAGCGGTCGTCGAGCTCCTGCGGCCACCGGAATGTCACAGCGCCCGGCGAGTGACACCAGCCTGAGGGTGTTCTCCAGGGCCTGCTCGGCGGTGACGTTGCCCGGGACGACAGTAAACGCCTTGACGTCGAGCTCCGGAGAGTTCAAGGCCAGCAGGATCGCCATGGCGTCGTCGGTTCCCGGGTCGGTGTCGATGAGTATCGCTTTGGGCGTCGCTTGCGCTTCGGCACGCACGGCGGCTCCTGCGGCTTCCGCGGCTTCTGATCGCCCCGCGGCCGAACCGCCCCCGACCAGGAGAAGCACCACACACGTGGCGACAACAACTCGGACATGCGGAGAATCCGCAGGCCTGGAGCCTGACTGTCTGGGTGAGCGCGGCGCCATCGGGTTCGTCTTACGAGACGCGCCGAGTGTACGAGCGGCCCCGGGTCCCGTCAAGAGCGCAGTTTCGCTACGCTAGGAGACCTCGTGACCCATGAGCCGCTCGTCCAACGACACCACCAGGTCGTCCGATCCATGGCGACTTTCCTCTCGTTCTCGGTCGTGATCTCCGCTTTTCCTCTCGCACCGGCTCGTGCCGACCTGGGCGCCGATCTGGACGCAGGCCTGGACGCCGGCCTCCAGACAGTAGGTTCCACCTCTTCTCGACCGCACGCGGTCTCTTCCTCTTTCGACATTCGCTTCGAGGACGTGTCGCGAGCCGCCGGCATTCGATTTCGCCACGAGCGCGCCGCGTCCAGGGAAAAGCTGTACGTCGAGACCATGGGCGCCGGTGTGGGTTGGATCGATTTCGACCAGGACGGCTGGCTCGACGCGTTCTTCGTCAACAGTGGCTCGACTCCGGAGTTCCGGCCGTCGAAACCGCCCCAGCCGGCGCTCTACCGAAACCTGGGCGACGGTACTTTCGTCGATGTCACCGAACGCAGCGGCCTGACGGTCGGAGCGGGGTTTTTCTTCTTCGGCGTCGCGGTCGGCGACTACGACAATGACGGGTATCCGGACCTCTACGTGTCCGGCTATCGCGGCTCGCTCCTCTATCGCAATACCGGACTCGGGACCTTCGAGAACATGACCGCCCGCGCCGGCGTTGGCCTCGACGGCGACTGGGCCACGGCGGCGGGCTGGTTCGACTACGACCGCGACGGCCGGCTCGATCTCCTGGTCACCAACTACGTCCAGTACGACATCGAGCGAAACGTCGTTTGCGGCGATCCGACGCCGGAGCGTAGGGCCTACTGCCATCCCGACAGCTTCCCCGGCACCTCTCCAAGGCTCTATCGCAACAACGGCGACGGCACCTTCGACGACGTCACCGCCAGCGCCAAACTCCTCAACTCGGACGGCAAGAGCCTGGGCGTGGCGCTGGCCGACCTCGACAACGACGGCTGGACCGACATCTTCATCGCCAACGACACCCAGCGTAATTTCCTGTACTTCAACAACGGCGACGGCACCTTCGAAGATGCCAGCTACATGTCGGGAGCCGGGTTCAGCGAAGACG
>JADFQD010000042.1 GCA_022561975.1 Acidobacteriota bacterium | reverse complement strand
CGGGACTTTCGATATGGGATTTACCTATGAGAAGGACTTCGAAAAAATCCGAATGCGCTTCGCCCTCAATGCCATCATTATGACCGATAAAACCCACTCAATCGTGGAAGTCCCGTTCGAGGATGTTGATGCTGATGGGACGCCCATTACGCGCTATCGAAAAACGGAGAAATTCTATGCTCCCGAAGCTTCCGCGTAAGTTTGACGTTAAGCTTTTAAGTCAGGGCGTCCAGATGACGTCCATCATGTGATTGCGCAGCTCGGCTTTGGTTCTTTGATAGGCGGGATCCTCTGAGAGATTGTGCCATTCGTGAGGATCGCGTTCGTGGTCGTAGAGTTCCTCCGTGCCGTTGGGGTAGCGGATGTAGCGCCAGCGCTCGGTTCGCACCGCGTGGCTGGGGCCGTCCATGGTCGTGACCGCGGGCAACTCCCAGGTGGCCCCCGGATCCCGTAGCAGAGGCACGAGGCTGCGGCCATCCAGACCCTCCCTGGCCGGTAATCCGCAGAGCTCGGCCAGGGTCGGATAGATGTGAATCGTGGTCACCGGCTGCTCGCAGCGCCCCCCGGGCTTGGTGACGCCGGGCACCGAGACGATGAATGGTACCTGGGTGGCTTGCTCCCAGAGCAGGTACTTGCCCCAGTGGCGCTTCTCGCCGAGCATGAAACCGTGATCGCTCGACAGGACGACGGCGGTCGAGTCGGCGTAGGGGCTCTCGTCGAGCGCGTCGAGGAGTCTGCCGACCATGGCATCGACGAAATGAATCGCGGCAAGGTACGAGGCAACCGCTTGCCGCCACTGACCACTGCCGACGATATGCCCGTAGAGCCGGCCCATCCGGCGGTTCTTGGCGAACCGGGGCACGTCGTTCAGATCCCGGTTGAACACGCGGGGCATGGTGACTTTCTCGAAAGGAAACGGCCTGAAGTACTTGCGCGGCACGAAGTTCGGCAGATGGGGTTGGAAGAAGCCCGGCGCTAGGAAGAATGGGCTTGCATGCTCTTTTTGGAGTTGCCGGATCGCCCAGCGGACGAGCTGCCCGTCCCACATTTTGTTGTCGGAGATTCTGAGCGGACCGAAGTTGGTCATCGACCACTCTTTCCAGCCGAACCGATCGTCGGTGCGGGCGGCGTAGGCATCCTCGGGCACCGGTTGGAAGCGCCGATGCCAGGACGCGTCGTCCGGAGCGTGGAAGACCTTGCCACCGGCCAGCACGCGATAGCCATTGGCCATGAAGTGCTGCGGCAGCGTGACCACGTCGGGAAGCATCTCTCGCAGAGGCGGAGACTTGTTGGTGAAGATCCCGGTCCTGGTCGGCATCAGCCCGGTCAGCACGCTGGTGCGCGATGGGTAGCAGATTGGCGCCGGGCAGTAGGCGCGGGAAAACAGCGTTCCACGATCGGCCAGCCGATCGATGTTGGGCGTGCGAGCCTGCGGATGACCTCCCAGGCAGCCTACCCAGTTGTTGAGATCGTCAATGGTAATGAAGAGAACGTTGAGCGGCCGCCGATCGGCGCACCCTTTCAACAGAGGCGCGCCGAGGAGACTCGCAGCGCTCCACTTGAGGACATCTCGGCGGCTGAAGTCGCGCATCGAAGTAGCCTATGTGCCTGTCGCTCACGCGCAGACCATTCGGTCAGGGGGCTGCGGATGGCGGCTTCTGCTCGAGACTACGCACTAGCGCAAGGGCCGCGGCGTAGTCCTCGTCGACCTCGATATGCCGGAATTCGGCGTTTCTGCCCACCAGATGAAGATTGTGATAGCGGCCGAACTCCTCCTCGGCCTCCACGCGCACCACGTCGAAGTGTTGGTCGTAGACCGGGTAGCCAAATCGTTCGTAGATGAGCTTGGTGTCGAGAACGTCTTCCTCCCGGAGCAAACCGTAGCGCTCCAACCCGGCCAGGGCGTCCTTGACCGGATCGTCCGTCGGCACGGTGATCTCGGCCACCGCCACCGTCTTGTCGTCAGGCGTCCCGGAGTCGCTGAAGTTCTTGAACTCGGCGAATCGGTTGATCACCACGTCGCGATCGCCGAAATATACCCAGTGATAGGGCATGATGCGGGGCTTGGCGACCAGGAAATAGACCAGTTGCACCGCCTGAAAGCGAAATGAGAAGTCCCTGCCCAGCATTCGTCCCAGAATCGTGGCAGGAATCGTCGAAACGACACGGTCACAGGGGAAGGCATGGGAGCCGTTGGCGTCGGTGTAGGTGACCCCGGTGATCTCTCCGTCGCCGAGCTCAAGGCCGGTGACCCGGCTGTTGAACCGGACCGAACCCCGCACCTTCTCGTACAGCGCTTCGCTGATGGCGCCGTAGCCACGCTCCTTGGGGTAGTAGAACTCGCGGAAGAAGATCTTGGTGTTGCGGCGGAATACGTCCTTGAGCCCTGAAACGCGCAGCTTCTGGCGGCCCCATTCGACCGAGATCTCCGCCGGAGACACGCCGAACATCTTCTCCGTGTAGGGTTTGAAAAAGAACTCGTAAAGCCCGTGTCCGAACTTGTTGATGGCCATGTTCTCGAACGATTCCTCGGGGAGCTTGGGCTTGAAGAGGTAGCCGAAGACCAAGCGGCTGGTCAGGCGAGGCGAAAATCGCAGAAGCAGCTCCACCGGATTCACCGGATCCCGGACCATCTTGCCGCCAATGCAGATCTTGCTGCGGCGCTGGTGTTTCTTCATCGGCACCAAGGCTAGAAGATGCTCGAGCGCCTCCTTGTCGTGGGTGAAGAGCCTGTGGGGAGCTATGTCGCAGAAGAAACCGTGCCACTCGAAACTGCGCGCCAGTCCTCCGATCCGGTCGCTGGCCTCGAAGATGGTTACGTCGTACCCGCGCTCCTTGAGCAGGCTCGCGCAACTCAGGCCCGAAACTCCGGCGCCTAGGATCGCGACCCTCTCCTGCTGGTGCCCCATGGACTCATTCATGGTCAGAACTCCTTCGACAAGCCGCAGCCGTGCCGTGCCCGATATCAGAGTTCGCGCAGGAACGACTCGATCGGCTCGAGAAAATACGCATTATATGCAAAGTGCTCAATCTCCATTCTCTCCTTCCGCAGCCGGCGCCCGTTTTTCGAAGAGGTCGAACATGCCTATTTTTCCAGCCTTTTCGAACTCGAACGTCAGGTAATCGCGCAGTAGGGGAAGGTCGGCCAGCATCCTATATGGTTTTCGCAGCCAAGCCCGATTCTCGATCACGACCAGCTTGATCTCGTGCGCTTTCAGGTCGCGCACAATGCGGCGATCCAGCTCGACGTCATAGTCGTAGGGATAGGTCAAGCCTTTGTAGAACGCCACGACGGGCTGAGGCGAAGGCACACCGAGAAGACCGTAGAAGATAGTGAAATCGGCGAACACAAAAAAGCTACCACCGCTCTCGCCGAGCCTCCCGTAAAGCTCACGAAAGTCTTCCTCAGTCACCCTATAGCGCCCCCAGATAACTGTCGGGTCACCCCAACGCAGGTGGCTCAGGTTGTCGTCATTGAGGTACGCCTCGGGGAACGTCGACTCTTTGAAGATGTCATGAGTCTGACGCGACCAGGAAACCATCACACCGGCCGTCGTCACCGCCGCCAGGCAGACAAACCCGATCGCCGCCACCGTTTTCTTGAAACCGGCCGGGCTCTCCTCGGACAACTCGAGCGCGAGAGCCATCCCGATACCGGCGATGACGCCGAGCAGTGCGTAGCCGTTCTCGGCCTGATCGCCGAGACTGAGTATGAAGAGATTCTGAGCGTAGAGAAGATAGAGACAGAGCAGTGCCGCCAAGGGCAGTCGGCTTTCGCTTCCCAACAAGCGCTTTCGGTATCGAAAAAGCACGATGCCTGCGACGATGACCAAAACCAGCTGAGGCCCGACGAAATAGCTCGACAGCACGCCGTCGTTGGTCAGCGACAAGACCTGGAGAAGCGTTCCCGAACTCTCGCCGATGCGTTCCTTCAGGCCGAAATTCGCCGGCAGCACCAGAAAGTAGCGTACGAACGCTTCCAGGTCCGAGAACAACCACAGCCAGACGACCAGGAGCGCAACACTAGAGCCCACCCCGGCGAGAAAGCTCGCGCCGTGAGCCGCCAGCCGGCGAAGGCGGCCCCAGCCGGTGAAGACCAACAGCAGCGCGTACAACGGCAGAAAGAGGGCCGCTACGCTCTGCTTGGCCATGAAGGCAAGAAAAAAACCGACCCCCCCGACAACGGTCGCGCCGAGACTCAGACGCGGTCTGCGGTCGCGCACGGCAGTCGCAAAGAGGAGGACGGTGATCGCCAAAAGCGAGAAAAAGAATGCGGTTTGGCCGTGCCAGATGATGCCGGTCGGCGAGATGAACCAGCACGTCGTTACCAGGCCAGACGCGTACGCGACCAGCCACCGTCCTGGGAAGAGCAGCTGAACGAACCAGATCGCGATCAAAACCGCGAAGACGTTCATCGTGGCACCGCCGAGAAGAAAAGCGAAGTAGTTAACCCCGAAGAGCTCGAAAAAGCCGGCTTGGATGGTCAAGCCGGTCAGGTTGTAAGGGATGAAGAAATCCCTGAAAGGCACCTGTCCGGACGCTATCCGGTAGGCGCCGTCGAAATAGGGCGAAAAATCGAACGGAAAAAAGCCCCGCTCGCCGGCCTTGAACGGCAGGACAAAGGCAAACGCCAGGATCGGCAGCAGACCGATCCATTTCAACTGAGCCGACCGGCGCTCGCTTCGCGTCAAATCGGCGGGCCTCCTTCTCTCGGGAAGAGCTTCACGCCGAGGCGCCGCTTGTCGCGTCCTCCCGGCGACCAGTCCCTGTCAGTCCAAACGAGAAAAAGCCGGTCGGAGCGCGGAGGCACAGGCGTTAAGGTGATGGCTTGAAAGCCGGGTTTCTCGAACCGGAATTTCCGCACCAGTTCGCCGTCGTCGATCGAGGCGACGATCGGTAGATCCGCTCCCTCTGCGAGGCAAGCCAGCCGCAGCTGCACTATCTTCGGCGACGGACCCGGGTTGGAAACCACGATTCCGGCCGCGGACGTTCCCCTGGTCCAGTAGTCCGGACTCGAGCCGACGACGAGCACGCCCTCCCCCAGCGGAAGGCCGCCTCCACCCGGAACACGAGCCCGCTCGAGAACGCGTCTCTCCAGAAGCTGCCGCTCGGAGCGTCCGGGCCTGGAGCGGATCGCCTGCAGGATCGCCAGGAGAGCGCGCTCCTCGGCGCCGGGGCCGGTGGGCGTGAGCACCTTGACCCCCAGGCGCCGGGTATCGCCTGAGCCAGGACGCCAGGCCGCCGATGGCCAGATCACGTAGAGCCGCCGACCCCGTCCCGCAACAGGGGACAGGTCGACCTCACGAACCGCCGCGTTCTCGAAGTCGTAGCGCACCCTGCCGCCGCCATCGTCGATGAAGACAGCGGCGGGAAGGTCCTCGTTCGATGCCGCCAGCGCCAGACCCACGCTCGGCAACCGCTCGCCGGCCTCGCCGTTCGTCACCAGCAGCCCGATCGGGCGCGTGCCGAAAGACCAGTGGTCCGGCGTCACCCCAACCAAGCGAGCCTCGAATCCGGGTAACCGAATTGTCTGGGGGTTCTCGAGTTCGGCAACTGCAACCGCCAATCGCTCGAAGTCCCCGGCCTCCGCCCTCTGCCGCAGCGCGGCGAGCTGCCCGATGATGTCGTTCTCAGGACGCTCGAGTAGGGTGAGGCGATCGGACGAGTACACCGGCTCATAGCGAAAAAGCTCGGTCAGTTCCTGGTAGATCTTGTCCTCACGGTGTCCCCAGACCGCGACGTACTCCGCGAAGCCCGCGATCGCTCCCGGCGCAATTCGGTCGGAGGGCCTTTCGCCGGGATAGCGTTCCAAGCCATTGGCGGTGTAGCGAATCAGGAAGTGCCCGGAGTGACGTGGCGCGGCTTGATAGTGATAGAAGTTCGCGCCGCGCAGAGCTAGAGCGTAGAGGCAGTTGTTGTTGGCCATAGGATCGACCACCTCTCGGCTGCTACGCCCGCCGAGAGTGTAGGTGAAGACATGGGCTCTCTCCGGGAGCCTTTCGGCTCCGGCCAAAAACTCCTCGAGATCGCGGTTGACCGACCCGAAGACCCCGCTGAGATAAATCACCTGAGCCAGAGCGAGGGCAGCTGCCGGAAGAGTCGTCCATAGCCGGAGGCTCGGCACAGTGGAGATCGTCGCTACCGTGAAGATCCAGGCGAACAAGGCCAACCGCTTGTCGACAAAACCTCCGGCGCCGACCGCGTGGGGAGCCGCGAGACTCAAGGCGAAGCACAGCACCGCAAGCAGTCCCAGGGCTCGCTTGGCGCGGGCCTCGGGACCGCGAAAGCTCCGGCTCAATGCGAGGTAGACGACCGTGGCAAGAAGCAGCGGTCCGATCACCGCCGCTACCGTCGTCTCGATGCCGCCGAAGGAGGTGGCAACCCGCAGGGTGAGCAGGGAAAGCGCGCGATCTCCGAAGTCGTTGAAATACTCCCATCGGCTGTCGATACCGGACGACGACGGCCACAACAGGAGCCCGGCCAGAGCCGCCGGAAGCCACGATGACAGCGCCCTCAGCCAGTTGCTCCGGCCGGCCACCAGGGTGCACACGCCGGCGCCGAGGCAAGCTGCGGCAAAACCCATCAGGTGAACAAAGTAGGCGGACAGGAGTAGCACATTGCCGGCCAGAGCCAACCAAACGGACCTCCGACCGAAACTGCTCCACAGCACTCCGAGGATCAAGAGCGCCAGAGACACGCTCCACAGGAAGTTGAAGAAACCCATGAAGAAGAAGAAGTTGAGCGACAACGAGAGGGCCAGAATGGCCGGTAGGGCACTCGCCAGCCCCATGCGGCGCATCAGAAACAGGAGCGACAGCGGAAAGACGATGACGTGAATCGAGGCGCCCAGCTTTTCGACTTGCGGCGGCGAGAACCAATTCAATCCAGCCACCAGAAAAGCCGGATAGGCGAGATTCGGATATACCGAAGTGGGGTTGCGCTCGAAATAGCGGGCGAGATGCGAGTCGTTCGCAGGTGCCAACTCGCGAAACACCCAGGCGCTGTAGAGATGCGCGGGTCCGTCCTGAGTGGGCAACCGAGGATAGGCCCAGATCAGCGAGAGCTGCGCAACGACCACCAGCAGGAGCAGCGACCAGGCGAACCGGGAGCCCCAAGGACCGCCGCTTCTTCGCGGAGACAGAAACATGGCGGATCAGTCTGGGGGGGCCTGTGAAGTGGAACGTCGCATTGGCGCGCCGGTAGCATAGCGTGTCCCCACGGACTCGAAGAACGTGGGTAGAGTGTGGTACGTTGATCTTGTTACCATCGCGCAGAACGTCGCCTTGCCGTGCTAGCGTTGCGCCATCGCCTGAGCGAACCGGCCCGTGTCGAAACCCAGGAGAAACCGAAATCGGGCCGCCGAAGAGGCCGAATCGCTGGCTTCTCCTGCCGGCGCGATCCAGCTCGCGCTGTTCGTTCTCGCCCTTGTCTGCTACGGCTATTTCTATCAGGCCGGAGGCTGGAACCAGAACTGCCGATTCGACCTGACTCGCGCTCTGGTTGAAAATCACAGCTTTAGGATCGACCCGTACCACGACAACACAGGCGACAAAGCGCTTCGAGAGAGTCACTACTACTGCGAAAAGGCGCCGCTGGTGTCCTTTCTGGGCGCGCCCGCGCACGCAGCCGGCCGACTGGTGATCGGTGCCGAGGCCACCGACCGCCAGCTCAATGGGGCCGCCTACGCCGCAACACTGACGGCGGTGTCACTGCCATCGGCTCTGGGCGTGGTGATCTTCTTTCGCCTCGTCGTCGCCATGGGGTTGGGTCTGGTCGCGGCCACCTGGAGCTCGGTCGCCTGGTCGTTGGGCACCATGGCATTCCCCTACTCCACGAGCCTCTACGGTCACCAGGTCTGTGCGGTGTTGCTCCTCCTTTCGGCGCACCTTCTATTCGGCGCGGCGACGAACCTGGAGAAGCGCGGCCGCGCCCGGATGCTCGTAGCCGGAGCTGCGCTTGGGCTGGCCTTCGCCGCCGAATACGCCGGCGCTCTGGGCATAGGTTGTCTGCTTGTCTACGCTATCTTTTCGTTGCCCGAGAAGAGGTCTCTGCTCTGGCTCGGTCTCGGAGCCGCAATCACGCTCGCGCCTTTGCTGGCCTATCATGCGATAGCCTTCGGTAGCCCTTTCAGTCTCGCCTATCGCTATTCGATCCACCGCGTGCGTCACGCCGGCGTCTTCATGGGGATAGGCCTCCCGAGTCCGCGGGCTCTGTACGGAATCCTGTTCTCGGAGTACCGCGGCCTCTTCGTCTCGGCGCCCTGGCTGCTCACCGCCGCGCCCGGGCTGTGGGCTCTGCTGCGGCGCGATCGCACGCGCGCGATCGCGGTGATGGCCGCCGGCGTCTGTGGAAGCTACGTCTGGCTCAACTCGTCGATACCCGATTGGCGGGCCGGTTGGGGCTTTGGTCCGAGGTTTATTATCGCATCGCTCCCGTTCTGGGCTCTTCTGGCCGCGGGCTGTTGGGCGCCGATCAGACGCTCGGTCGGAATCAAGCGCCGCTGGCTCACCGGCGGTCTGCTGGCGGCGGTGGTAGTTTCGGTCGCGATGATGCTGGTCGCCACCGCTGTCGGACCGGAGGTTCCCGGAACAGTTCTGATGCCCTTTCGCGAGTACTTGGCACCGAAGTTCGCGACCGGGTTGCTGGCAACCAACACCCAGTCGATCGACAGCCTCCGCCCGGGCACGACCAGCGCGGCCTGGAACTGGGGGCAGATCGCCGGTCTGACCGGGCTCTGGAGCTTGGTGCCGCTGTTCGGCGCTACGCTGCCGCTGTTCGAGTTCCTACGCCGGCGTGTGGGTTGGGGCAACTGCCGTCACGGTTCGTGAGCCAGCCTCCGCTGCGCCGCGCCCCGCCGTCGATCGTCCGAGTGGCCGGGCGCACCTCGCCTTTCTTCGCGCTTGCCATCCTGGTTCCGTCGCTCGACCGCTTGGCTGCGCCGACGTTTGGCAAGACCGCAAGCCTGGCCTACGAACCGCACCGAACTTCGATCTGCTTTGAGATCGGCGCGCCGAACGGAGTCCCCTCTCTCATCATTGACCAGCGGGTCTCATAGGGGCCGGGAGCCGCCGGGGCGGTCAGCTCGAGCCGGAACGTGGTTCTCTCGCCCGGAGCGACTTCCGTGCCGCTCGCGATAGGGAGGCGATGACCGTCGGAACGAAATACCTCCTTCGTGCCCAGGACCGGGCCGAGCTCGTAGAGGTCCGTGCGCCGCCAAGTCGACTCACCGGTGTTTCTCATCCTGATATCGACGGCAAACGACTGACCACACTCCGTCGTCCGCGGGAACGGCGCGGAACCCACCTCAGCGGCGTCGCGGCCCCTGGCCACGATCTCGGCGATTGCCTCGGCCAGAATAGCTGTTCCGTCCTCGTTGAAGTGACAGCAGTCGTCGAGATAGAGAGTGCCGGTCACCTCTTTGAACAGGTACGAGAAATCGTGGAACGACACTCCGTCCTCTCCGGCCCGTCGCGCAATCCGTCTCAACTCCGGATAGCCAGCCTCTACGCCCGGCCGGTACTCGTGATCTTCCCGATAGGCGACCCGCCGTTCCTCGGTCGTCAACGGCTTGGAGCCTTCTACGTATTGATTGGGCTGCAGGAAATGGTAGTACTCGATCCCATTCGCGCTGGAAAGGCGCTGCATTTGAACCGAGCTCTCCCACCACATACGCGCCAAACCCCGGTACAGATCCTCGAGCGCTCCCGGATTCCAGGCCGGGCCCAGCGTCTGATAGCTATCGCCCAGCTGGGTTTCGCTCAACACCGTCGCTTCAGCCCGCGTGGTCTGAAAACCGAGACGGCGGTCGAGCAGATGCCAGACCAGCCCGGCCGTGAAGCTCCAGCGCGACCACGGTTTCGAGAAGAGTTCGGCGAGCTGGGCGCGGCTTTTGCGCAAATAGGCGATCTCTCCGAGCGAGAGCCGCAGCTTCGGTCCAAGCATGGCGACACGGTAGTACCAGTCGCGAGGAAAGAACGGCCACACGTGCTTGGGCACCAGATCGACCGGCGGAAAAGCCACCTCGTTGAAGCCGTCGATGTTGATCACGATCGCTGGCCTGGCGCCGTTGACCAGAAGAAAATTCAAGGCCATGAGCTGCTGCGGCTGCTTGAACCCGCCGAGAGCTGCCGAGGCCACGGTCACTTTCTTACCCGCGAAGCGATCCGAAGCCTCGAGCGCCGCCGCCAGGTCGGCTCCCGAAAGCCGCACGAAGATGTCGGCCACGGAACCACCGAATACGGCCACGACGACTTGCTGTCGGGGAGACTTCCCGAAGAGGACCTGGGCGCTGCGATCGAACCCCAGCTCTACCGCCCAAGGGACTCTGCCGCCTTTGCGTTTGCGGCCCAGCCGACGCACGGAACCAAGGAAAGGATGCAGCACGTGATCGTCGGCTCTGAACACCGGACGATCCCCGAGCACGCCTTCGGGCAGCGTTTCCGTATCGCCGGTATCGAGAACCTCGTGACCACGGCGAGCCTGGAGCCGGCCGTAGCTGACCAAGCCGCCGGTGAGCACACACAGCGCACCGAAACTCACGATTTCCAAGGTCGAGAGACTCACCAACACGAGAGCGAGAAGCCGGGTTGCGCGACCCCGCATCGCCTTGGACTTTGCCGCAGTGACCACCGATGGCAAGCATATCCGAGACACCGGGGCGGTTGACGACGCAAACCCGGCTCGCGTATCGGCTTGAGCGACCAACACTATCGTGCTGGAATGCGGCTTGGCGGCAAAAGCCGGCGAACCTGAGAGACCATGAAGCGAGTCGCCGCGATCGCCGTCCTGCAGTTGCCCGGGTCTTTCGCCCTGGCTCTGATTCTCCTGCTACAGACCAACACCCTCTCCTCGAACCCAACCTGGACGGCGACCAAGACCACTCTCGCGCGCGGAGTCATGGGCGCCAACCACTTCGTAGAAGGGCGCAAGGCCACCCAGCAGAACGCACTCGACCTCGGTGCATGGCACGGTTATCAGGAGGTGGTCCTCAACCGACCGGTCGGCTCGACCACGAGCCGGATCTCTTTCGATGTTGCTCTCGAAGACGACGCCTACTTGAGCTTCATCTTTAACAAGAAGGAGTCCGGCTTCCAAGGAGTTCGCCTGAGCCGGAACCCGAGATTCGCCAGCATGTTCTTCACCGCGGACGGTCAGGGCCGGTTCTTGTCGAAAACTCCGTTTGCGCTCAGCAAGCCGATGATCGGCGCACCGAGCCATGCCATCGACCTGGACTTCGGCGGCGGCGAGCTGCGGCTCAGGGTCGATCGGAAGCTGGAGGGCAGCTTTCCGGCGACCCTCGAGACCGGTACCCAGATAGCGTTTCGCGGAGGCTTCGAGTCCGCGGTGATCGACAACATCAGCATCGTCGATCGAGACTCGAAAGTCTTCCAGGAGGACTTCTTCGAGAGCCGCGGCATCGCGCTGTGGAGCCTCGTCGGCTTCATACTGCTGTCGCTGTCGAGCACGGTGGTGGCCGCTGTGCTCGGGCGCAAGCGTCCGGAGAACGGCTCGGACCGCACGCTCTTGTTCACTTTGATCACCATGCACCTGGTCCTCGCGATCATGCTGGCCATTGCCGTGTTCGCCGTGTACTACCTCCAGGGTCGCGCCTATCCATTGGCGGTGGATCTCGAGGAGAACGAGACCCAGTGGGCGCTCAGCGAAGCACGTACCCTGGACCGACACATCCGCCGAACCTACAGCCCAAGGCCGAGACCGACGACCTACCGCATCCTTTTCGTTGGTTCCTCACAGACCTGGGGCGCCGGCGCGGCCAATCTGCAGGACGTGGTCTCGGAGCAGGTTGGCCGCAAGCTCGGGGCGCGCCTGGCAGAACGCGGTCTCGCGGCCGAGGTCATCAACACGGGGATTTCGGCGCTGGATTCACGACGGCTGATCGGCAGGTTCTACCTGCAGAAATGGATCAACCTGGCTCCACACTTGGTGGTCGTCAATCTCTCCAACAACGACGCCTCTGACACCGAGGATCTCACCCGAAACCTCGAGGCGCTGATTTTGGCCAATAGAGCGAGCGGCATCGAAACCTTGCTGGTCAAGGAGGCGCGCTCGACCGAAACGGAGACCGAGGGAATCGCAGTCAACCACGCGAGGATGCAGGCCGTCGCCGACCGGTACGGCATACCGTGCATCGACATGCATCGCCTCGTGGACGACAGCTACGACGACGGCTTTATATGGTGGGACGCGATTCACCTGACCTCGTTCGGGCAGACCTTCGTGGCCGACCGGTTGGTCGAGGTAATCTGGAGCGAATTCTTCGAGGATCAGACCGCGGAGTACCCGGAGCCTCCCCGGCCCTGAGTCCCGCCGGGTTCTATTGCAACAAGTCGGAGCTCGATAGGCGGTAGATCCGGACCGGACCCTGTTCAAACACCTCGTTTGTGTGGCCCGCGAGGAGGTTCTTGAAGACGACATCGATACCCGGATCCGAGTAGAAGAGCAACTCGTTGGTGGTCGTCGGCCGTGTCGGCGCGACCCGGTATTGCTCCCAGTTCACAAAGATGTGAGAGACCCCGGCCGCTCGCAGCCGTGTCGCGGCGGCCTCGGCGCTGGGCTCGCGCAAGAATCCGCTGAACACCGGCGGGTCCAAATAGCTCCCGGCGATTGCCGGCCGGTCGAGATAGAAGATACGGCTCTCGGCGACGACCATGACCAAGTCTCGAGGGTCGGTGTTCTCGGCCAACCAGCGGTAGGCGGGGTAGTAGCTGTGACCGGTCTCGAGGTAGGTCTGCGGCCGGTCGAACCCTAGAGAGACCCCCAGAGGCTGGTAATGGCGAAGGACCCACAGGACCTGAGAAAGACTGGTCCAGAGCAAGAAAGCGAGGCAGGTGAAGACCAAGCGCCTGGGCCATTTTCTCTTGGTCAGGAGAACCACTCCCTGAGCGCTCAGCCACGAGCCGACCAGAAAGAGGGGGCCGAAGGCGCGTACCGTGGGATGAAAGACAACCGCGCTGGCCAGGTAAAGCGCCGCCACGGCGCCCAGAGGCCAGAGCCTCCTCCTGCCGCTAACCAAGACACTCAGGCCGAGCGGCAGACCGGCGATCCAGAGCAGCCCCACGCTTTCGTCGATCATGTCTCGCCGGCCGAAATAGCCGAGCCAGCGTTCGCTCGAAGTGGCCTGGCCGCGATAGCCGGTGAGAGATCCGGCGCCGTGGACGCTCGAAAAGAAGGGAAAGACGGGGTTGCCGTGTTGCAGCAGGTTCCTGCCGTACCAGGGTCCCAAGAGCACGACGATCACCAGGGTCGCCGCCGGGACGAAGCGCCGAGTCCGCTTCGAGAAGCCCACCGCCAGGAGAACGAGAAGGGGCAGAGCGTTGTACTTGACGGCTGCCGCTGCCCCCAGAAACAGCGCGGCTAGGAGGTAGCCTCGCCGGTTGGCGGCAGATCGCAGCGCGAGGATCTGATCGAGTGCGAGTGCCGCGTAAAGTAGAACGAACCAGTCGTTCCATGCCCAGCCGGCGATCAGACAGTAGGCCGGGATCGAAAAGAGCATAACCGCCGCCAGAGTCCCGGCCAGCCGACCGAACTCTCTCCTTCCAGTTCGAACAACGGTTGCCAGAGTCAGGAAGGCCGCGCCCAGATGGAGAAGCTGGGCCAGCACTCCGGTCTTGTCCAGCTCCAGAGTGAAGCCGAAGAGGAGTTCGGCATGCTGGGGAAAGTATGAGTGGAGGTTCCATGGCATCTCGAACGCCTGGCCCCGGAGCGCGAACTGCTTGGGGATGGCCAGATGGTAGACAAGCGCGTCAAGAGAAAGGGGAGGCGCTAGGGCAAGGAGCGCGGCGCATGCGGCGAAGGGCGCCAGCAACCAGAGGAGCCCACCGCTGACTGCGACTCGAAACTCGAATCGAGAACGGCGCCGAATCAGGAGCGCGATGCCCCCGGCCAACCACGGCGCCACGAAGAGAGCGTTCGGATACCAAATGGGAGCCAAGTAGCCCATGAGAGTGGCTGTGGCCGCTGCGCCGAGCGCCCAGGCTGTCGCGAGCGGGGCGGATTCGTCAGCGCCTACCAGCACACGGTGGAGTAGGCCTCCCCAGCCCAGGAATGCCGCTGAAAGGAGCAACCACTTCGCGAGTAGAGTCAGTACTCGAAGAGTGACTTCAAAGGGGTAGGGGAAGAAAATCTGACTCTGGTAAAGGAGGAAAGCCAGTAGGACGACACTGGCCGCGGCCGCGATGCGGTAGTGCTTGAAGACCAACGGGTGGAACTCGTAGATTGCCGACTGAAGCTAGCCTGATCTTCTCACCAGCTTCGTTGCGAGATGCCGGAAATGTCTGGAGATACAAGGCTTGCGACCGAGGCTGACGCAGGCGTACTCGAAGTACGCCGAGGAAGCCGATGCGAGCGTAACGCAGTAGCTTCTGGCATTTCCGGCGTCGCAGTAGAAGGTTGGTGAGAAGATCAGGCTAGGAGCAACTATTGAACTGCTCGAGCTTAGCAGCCCGTTGTAGAAGTCCAGAGAGCCGCGGTGGCACCCGCGAACGGAATAACCCGAGCCAGCAACTCGGAGTTGAATGACTCGGGCTATTTGCCCTGGGGGCTTCCTGGATGCCTTTGTGGCTTGGGTCTCGGGCCGGTCACGGCCTCGGAGAGGTTCGATCAGAAGCCCTCAAAGCTTCGTGTGCGCCCCCGGAAGTCTTGCCAAAACGCGCCCTTCCGAGGGCTCTGCTTTGTCCGGCGGTGTCAAATGGCTACCTCCTGATGGCAGTGTACACCTCCGGCTTGGGCCGTCAAGTTTCGACACGAAATTCTTGTCGCGTCGTCGGCCTAGATCTCACGTTCTTTCCACTTGCCGCGCCGGAAGAGCACGACGGCGACGATGGTCATCAACGCTTCGGCTGCGACAATCGAGGCATACACCCCGTTGGGGCCGTAGCCCAGAGTCTTGGCGAGCGTGTAGGCGAGCGGTATCTCGAACAGCCAGAAGCAGAACAGGTTGATGATCGTGGGAGTGACCGTGTCACCGGCGCCGTTGAACGCCTGTATCAGCACCATCCCCAGGGCATACACCAGGTAGCCGTAGCTCACGATACGCAGGCACGCGACCGCATTGGCCGCGACTTCCGCTTCGTGGGTAAAGAGGCCCACGAAGACCTCGGCCCACAGGATGAAAATCAGACCCACGACGCCGAGAAACGCCATGTTGTAGAAGCTCGATTGCCACACCGCCTTCTCCGCGCGCTCGGGCTGCTTTGCTCCGAGGCTCTGTCCTACCAGCGTAGCGGCCGCATTCGACATGCCCCAGGCGGGAAGAAATGCGAAGACCAGGATTCCGATCGCCAGCGTGTAGCCCGCCAGGGCCGCCTCTCCGAAGGTCGAGACGATTCGCACCAGGACCACCCAGCTGGCGGTGGAAATCAGGAATTGAAGGATTCCGAAGTCTCACCGTGTTCAAAGTGACCATGTCTCGGACGGGCGGAGCGGTTGACTCGGACCGCCTAGTTGCGAGACTCTTGGAGTGCGGCATGAGGGGCGAATCGACGATGGGAAAAATCGGTTTCATCTGGGGTGTTGGCGGCGTCATGCTGCTCCTGGTGGATGCGCTGGTTCGCCTGACTTTGATCTCGATGGATGCGTTCTCCCACCCGCTCACGGGCTTGCAGTGGTCATTCCTCGTGGGCTGGACGATGGTGATGCTCTTGGTCGAAGGGCACCGGGGCTTCCATCTGTCGTTCAGTCCTCGAGTCGTCGCGCGAGCCCTGTATCTGCTGAAGAATCCGCGATGGCTCGATGTCGTGCTGGCGCCTTTTTTTTGCATCGGCCTCTATCGGACCACGCGCCGACGCTTGATCGCCAGCTGGGGCATGACCGCCGGCATCGTGTCCCTGGTTTTGATCGTCCGGACTCTGGCGCAGCCGTGGCGCGGGCTGGTGGATCTGGGGGTCGTGGTCGCGCTCGGCTACGGACTCGTTTCGACCGCCTTTTGGCTTGTGCACGGCCTTGCGGGACGGGCAATGCCCTTTGCGCCTGAACTCGGCGAACCCATCGCCCAGCCCACAGGCGACAGCGAGGACGAGGCGCTCGGTCTGAGCCGTGCGCCGATCTCCCGAGTCAAAGCTACGGGCTGCTAGCGCTAGCCCGACCTTCTCGCCAGGTTCGTAGCGAGACGCCGCAAATGTCTGGAGATACAAGGCTTGCGACTAAGGCGGACGCAGGCGTACTCGAAGTACGCCGAGGAGGCCGATTAGGAGCGCAACGCAGTAGATTCAGGCACTTGCGGCGTCGCAGTAGAAGCTTGGTGAGAAGGTCAGGCTAGCCAGGCTGGACCCCAAAGGTGCGTTCGGCGAACTGGGCGAAGGTTGCCGGCGGACGCCCGAGCAGGTTTTCCAAAGGCTGAGCCGAGCCGGTCATGCCGGAGCGCTCGTAGTAGCGGAACATCGCGAGTAGCGTCTCGACTTGATAGCGAGACATCCCCGCTCGATACGCGGCCTTGGCCCAGACTTCTCGGCCTTCGACCTCGGCGCGGACCTCGCGGCGCAGAGCACGACCGAGTTCGGTCGCGATCTCTGTCTGATCCAGCAATCCCGGGCCGCAGAGTTCATAGGTCGCTCCGAGATGAGCTGCAGAGTGTTCGGGGCCAATGCCGTCAAAATCGGCCGATACTCGGACCACCGCCTCGGCGACATCCTCGAGATCGACCATCGAAACCCGGGTTGCCAGGTGATAGGGCACCGAATAGACGCCTTGCTCGCAAAGGCTCACCCGCTGTCCCAGGATGTTTTGCATATAGGGCGCCGGCTGCAGAATCGTGAACTCGAGGCCCGACTCGGCCAGCAAGGCCTCGACGGACATCTTGGCCCAGTGGTGCGGCATCTCGCGGATTCCGGGTTGCAGCACCGAGTGAAGAACAAATCGGCGGACGCCGGCCTGTCGGGCGAGAGCGATGATTCTGCGGCCGATGGGAACTTCCTGGGGATGAACGTTGGGGCAGACGTGGTAGACGGAATCCGTGCCTTGGAGCGCCGTCGCCAAGGCTGTCGGATCGTTCAGATCAGCGATAACCGTTTCGTGCACCCCGGCCTCTTCGAGGAGGGGGCACTGGTCGGCGTTCCGGGCGAGCGCCCGAATTCTCAGATTGGGCACATCCCTGAGTTTTCTGATCACCGCCAGGCCCGTCTTGCCGGCGGCACCGGTTACGAGCAGCAGGCGAGTCGGGTGAACCGCGGTCATTGCGGACGCGTAGACTGGAGAGGCCGAAGAGGGGCTGCTAGGAGGGCACCGACGTCGCCGTCCCCGCCTCGAGCGCGGCGGGGCCGAAGAAGTCGAAGGCCTTGCCGGAGAGCAGGTCGTCGAACTCCACTCCGGTGCGATAGATGGGCCGCACCTCGCCGTCGATCTTGACCGTGCGCTGCAGCCGGCACCAGCAGATTTTCCCGGGGATTTCGTAGGCGATCGCATCGGTGCCGACGCGGAAGATCCAAGAGCCGCCGACCGGAAGACCGCGGTTGGATTCGACCGCCATGCCCGAGATGCTCATGTTGACGAGCTTGGACGGCATCGGCACCTCTACGCGCAACTCCTTGGGGGTCCAGCGCAGGTTCTCGCGGTTGTCTCGGCTAGGACCGACACGATCGACCCCTTCGACCAGACCGTGAAGTGTGGGATTTTTGGCGTGTTTTTCGTGCCCGGCCTTGCGGATCGCCGCGGCGGCGTAGGCGCCGGCCAGACCGGGATGCTGTTTCGCCAGTGGCTCGCGCGCGTAAATGCACGCTTCGATGAGTTGGCGCGAACTCTCTCGCAGGGCCACGGCCTGCTTGCCCTCGAGTGTAAGATTGAGAATCTCTCGCTGTCGGCTTTCGAGGAGATCGTTCAGCTCTCTGCCGAGCCTAGCCAACTCGGAACCCGGGCCGTTGATCTCGGCGCGAGCCCCGAAATCGTTGCCGGTGACTCGAGTGATCGACTCTTGAACCGACCGGAGGGCGCTTTCGAGCGCCCTCCAGAGTCGGCCTGAGAGGGCCCAACTCAAAACCAGGAGAGCCAGCGCTCCGGCCAGGGTCGCGACGATCGTATTCGCGATGCTCACCTGGCTGCCCGCAACGCTTTGGCGGCGTAGGAAGAGCAGGGCCTGCAAGCCGAGGGGCAGAGCTCCCGCGAGCAAGCCAAACCATAGGAACCGCTTGGCAAGTCCTGATTTGGATGTAGACGTCAGAAACATCTCGATCGTGGTTCGCCGATCAAAGGACCTGAGTACTATAGCGTGGACCGGTCGAGGACCGGGCGTGGTCTGGACGGCTCGGGCGCATGGACGGTTGGCTTGCGCATTTGTTAGCTTGCTCTCGCGATGTGTTCGATTCTCGGTATCTTCGAGATCCAAGGCGATCCGGCGGGGCTGCGGAGCCTCGCGCTCCGGCTCTCGAAGCTGCAGCGTCATCGAGGCCCCGACTGGAGAGGCATCTATTCGGGCGACCGCGCGATCCTCGCTCACGAGCGGCTCGCGATTGTCGACATCGAGCACGGCGCCCAGCCGCTCTATAGCGGCGACAGGAACCTGGTTCTGGCGGTCAACGGCGAGATCTACAATCACCGAGAACTCGAAAGCCGGCTGGAACGGCCGTACGAGCTTCAAACCGGTTCCGATTGCGAGGTGATCCTCGCTCTCTACGAGCAGCGCGGCACCGAGTTTCTCAACGATCTCAGCGGGATCTTTGCCTTTGCTCTGTACGACCGGTCACGCGACCGTTACTTCATCGCGCGCGATCCGATCGGAGTCATGCCGCTTTACACGGGGCGCGACCGAGCGGGACGCTTCTACGTGGCGTCGGAGTTGAAGGCCCTGGTCGAGACCTGTCCGACCCTCCAAGAGTTCCCGCCCGGACACTATCTCGATAGTGAGGCCGGTGAACCGGTGCCCTACTATCAACCCAGCTGGCGGGAGTACGACGCCGTCGAGGGCCGGCGCGCCCATCTCGAGCGCCTGCGGTCGGCGCTCGAGGATGCGGTGCATCGACAGCTCATGTGCGACGTTCCCTATGGCGTCCTCTTGTCCGGCGGCCTGGATTCATCGATTCTCACCGCCATCTGCCACAAGTTCTACCGGCGGCGAATCGAGGAGGAGGATCGAAGCGAAGCCTGGTGGCCCCAGCTTCACTCCTTCGCCATAGGCCTCGAGGGCTCTCCCGATCTTGCGGCCGCGAACACCGCTGCCGCCGCCATCGGGACCATCCACCACGAGTTCGAGTTCACCGAGCGAGACGGGCACGACGCTCTGGGCGACGTGATTCACCACATCGAGACCTACGATGTGACCACGGTGCGGGCTGCGACCCCGATGTATTTGCTGGCCCGACGGATCAAGGCGATGGGTATCAAGATGGTGCTCAGCGGCGAGGGAGCCGACGAGGTCTTCGGCGGCTACCTGTATTTTCACAAGGCGCCCGACGCCCACGAGTTTCACGCCGAGACCGTACACAAGCTGGACCAGCTTCATCTCTTCGACTGCCTGCGCGCCAACAAGAGCCTGGCCGCGTGGGGTGTCGAGGGGCGCGTGCCCTTCCTCGATCGGGAGTTCCTGGATGTTGCCATGGGATTCGACGCGGTCGACGAGATGGTGATCAACGGCCGAATGGAAAAGCAGGTTCTCAGGGAGGCCTTCGCGGGCTATTTGCCGGATGAAATCCTGTGGCGCCAGAAGGAGCAGTTCTCCGATGGAGTCGGCTACTCCTGGATCGATTCGCTACGTGACCTGGCCGAACTCGAGATCGACGACCAGGCCTTTGCTGCCGCGGAAGCTCGCTTTCCCCTCAACAGCCCGGCGACCAAAGAGGCCTACTTCTATCGTTCGATCTTCGAGGGGCACTTCCCGGGTGAGGCTGCCGCGGCTTGCGTCCCCCACGGAATGAGTATCGCCTGCAGCACTCCGACCGCGATTCGCTGGGATGCCGCCTTCAGCGACCACGCCGATCCGTCGGGGCGGGCCGTCGCCGGCGTGCACAAAGATGCGTACTAATGGGGTACACAATGCGGATTGTGTACTCCAACACATTCGACGAACTTCCTCAGAGGAGGCAAAAGTGGGTGATGCCGAGCACGACAAGCTGAAGCCTTTGGAAGGCATAGATCGAGGTCGGCGAACTGGATGAGTCCGGACGAGTCGGGACGATGATCGGTGAGATGGCGAATCCTCAGAGCGGCGGCAAGATGACCAAGCGCTCGGTGATTACGGTCGAAGACGTCAGCTCTTCGAGCCGTTGCGAGCGAATCAGATGCACTATGTGTGAGCTTACTCAGATACAAGCGGAGGTCAAGATCCTCCACGGCCCGAACCGAGTGTAGGCTGACGAACATGAGCCTGAGTGACAGGTCTCCGGAAGCGATGTTCGGCGACGGCCTCCGCCAGATCCTGCTCGATCGCGAGCGGGGCGCGGCAGTGCTCCTCCACCAGGCTCTCGTCTGGCTCGGAGACCATCCCGGAGCACTTTCGTTGGGCAATCGCGAAGCGACTCTGCGAACCCTGCGCCGAACACGTCCCGAGATGTCCGGCTTCGCTTCGCTCGCCTCACGGCTCGAGCTCGAATCGTCGAACCTCGAGGATCCGGGCGCCGTCCTACGCGATCTGATGGGGCGGCTGGACGCGGACGAGACACGCCTTGTCGACAACGCCGTCGCGTGCCTGAACACCCTTGGCGTGCGCCGAGTGATCACGCTTTCGTCCAGCTCCTCGGTCGCCGCCGCACTCGAGGCCAGAGCGGAAAAGATCGAGACCGTGCATGTTCTCGAGTCCCTGCCGGGCGGCGAGGGCCGCGAGCTCGCCAAGCGCCTGGGCAAAACGCTCGCCGACGTGCGGCTCCACGCCGACGACGAGCTGGCGGCGGTCGTCGACGCAGCCGATACCGGCGTCATCGGAGCCGACAGCGTGTTTCCAGACGGCTCGGTGCTGAACAAGGTGCTGAGCGCCGAGCTCGGACGGCTGCTCGATCGCGCCGGGAAGCCACTCCTGGTCCTGACGACGAGCTGGAAGAACGCCGAGCCGGGCGCCGGAACCCGAGATGCCGAGGGCTTCGAGATCGTCCCGGCGCGCTGGATCACGCGCGTCGTGACGGAGTGTCCGACCGAGAGGCGCTAGCCTGACCTTCACACCGAGCTTCTACTGCGACGTCGCAAATGCCTGAATCTACTGCGTTACGCTCCCACCGGCCTCCTCGGCGTACTTCAAGTACGCCTGCGTTGGCCTCAGTCGCAAGCCTTGTATCTCCAGACATTTGCGGCGTCTCGTCACGAACCTGGTGAGAAGGTCAGGCTAGCCGCAGCGCAGAAAAGCGATGTCCCAACCCGCGGAGTGCGAGGCATCCCTGCGACGGGTGGGTCAGAGTGGCCAGAACAGCAGGATCATCGGGAGCCCGACCGCGATCACGAGCACTTCCAACGGCAACCCCATTCTCCAGTAGTCGCCGAACTTGTAGCCGCCGGGACCCATGATGATGGTGTTGTTCTTGTGTCCGATGGGCGTGAGGAAGGCGCAGGAGGCGGCGACCGCGACGGCCATCAGAAACGAATCCGGGTTGACGTCCAGGTGGTGGGCGATATCGACGCCGATGGGTGCGGCGATGAGAGCCGTCGCGACGTTGTTGAGAACGTCGGAGAGGGTCATCGTCACCAGCATCAGGATGGCGAGAACCGCGGGGGCGGGCAGGCCCTGCGAGGCGTCGACGATCGCCCGTGCGATCAGTGCGGTCGCTCCGCTGGCCTCCAGAGCCGTGCCGATGGGAATCAGGCAACCGAGCAAGATGATGACGGACCATTCGACCGACTGGTACAGGCCGGAAAGCGGCACGATGCGCAGCAGTACGTAGATGATCACGACCACGGCCAGGGCCACCGGCAGATAGAGCAGATCGAGGCTCGAAGCCAGAATCGCCGCGGCGAACGCGGCAACCGCCACCCACGCCTTGTGCCGCTGAATCACTCGGACTCCACGGTCGGCAAGAGGCAGGCAACCCAGCCAGTCGACGACTCCCGGCAGGCGGGCGGCGTGGCCGAGTAGCAGCAGGACGTCGCCGGCCTCGATTTGAAGCTTGCGCACCCGATCGCGAAAACGCCGTCCACGACGCGACACGCCCAGCAAGGTTACGCCGTGCCGGTACAGCAGGCGAACGTCCAGTGCCGACCGTCCCGAGATCCGGGCGTCCTGCGGCACGACGACCTCGACCAGCTCGAGGGTTTCACTTGCCACACCGCCGTGCTTCTCGGAACCGGCGGCCTCCAGACCCGCTGCTCCCAGGAACTGTTCGATTCCCTGGGGGATGCCTTCCAGCACGATCACGTCACCCTTGCGAATCACCTCGTTTCGGGCCGCACCCGGCACCCGTTTGCCACGCCGAACCAGACCGAGCAGGTTGACGTCGTCCTCGTCGGCCATCAACTGGAGCTCGCGCAACCGCTTGTCGATGGCTTTGGACTTCTCCCCCACCCTGCCTTCGGCTATGTAACCTCGCAGGTCCTCGAGCTCCTTGGCGCTGTCATGCGCTCGGCGCTCGACGGGGATGAGGCGCCAGCCAATCAGCGTGACGTACGCGACGCCCACCGCCGCCACCACGAGGCCGACGGGCGCGAAGTCGAACATGCCGTAGGGGGTGCCGAGCACCTGCTCCCGGAAGGTGGCGATGACGACGTTCGGCGGCGTGCCGATCAGCGTGACCATACCGCCGAGGATCGACGCGAAAGAGAGCGGCATGAGGGTGATCGCCGGACTTCGCTTGGCCTTCCTCGCGGCCTGCAAGTCCACCGGCATCAACAACGCGAGTGCGGCGACATTGTTCATTACCGCGGAGAGGGCGGCCGCGACCAGCGACATGAGACCGATGTGGGTGCGCAACCCGCGTGAAGCGACCGCCAGATGACGCGCGAGAACCTCGATCGCACCGGACCGGTAGAGACCGCGGCTGATGATGAGTACCAGCGCGATGATGACGGTCGCGGGATGCCCGAACCCGGAGAAGATCTCGCCCTTGGGGATGACGCCACCGACGTAGGCGGCGATCAGGGCGCCGAGCGCGACAACGTCGTACCTCACGCGCCCCCAAACCAGCAGCGCGAAGAGCGCAAGGAGCAGCGCGAAGAGGAATACTTGATCGAAGGTCATCTCGGTTCCGATGCCGGGGCAGTCTATTACCGACCGCGTAGGGCGGCAATAATCGGTCCACGCTCTGTCTGAGCTTGGCGATTGTGTCCGTGGCAACTGCCGAGGGATTCTGTCCTGTCGTTCCTGGAGAGAGCGGTAAGGCGCTTTCCTGGGCACGGGTCGTGGCCGGCAGTCAGGGCCGAACCGGCCACGACTACGGCGACGGTTGGAGTGAAGGAAACAGGAGCTACTTCAGCTCTTTGAGGCTCGTCTTGATCTTGCCGTTGCCGTCGGTGGCCGCCTCGAAGTACTTGACCCAGTCCTTGGCGATCCCGTTCAGCTGGTCTATCGAGGTCTGCCGGGCCGGCTCCCCGGTCCGCGCAACCAGCACGAAGGCCATCTTGAAGCTCTTGGCAGCGTCCGCGGACGACGGCACGCGCGGCCCCTCTTCGTCGATGATGTTGTCGACGGTGATGTCCACGCGCTGGCCGCCGAACTCGACGCCGATCTGCGGCGCCGAGTCGGGTTGCGGATTGCTGGCGTTGCGCACGAAGAACATCGGTCCAACCTCTTCCGGCGGAATCAGGCCCATCAAGTACTGGTCCAGAGCGCTGAAGCGCGACGTGGCTCCGACGGTCTGAAACAGGCCTCCACCCAGATCCATGATGTCGTTGCCTTCCATGTCCGACTCGTCGGAATCGAAGAAGAAGCTCCAATGGGCTGGTCTCCCGGGCGGGGGATCGCGACCTAGAAGCTCGCCCGTGAACTGGCCGTCGATTTTGGCGTTCACGAACGCGAGCCACCGGTGCCCCGTCTCCTGGCCCAGCACGTCCATCGTGTTGTTGGTTCCCAGGCCTGGGACCTCTCTCATGGTGTCGGCCGGGTACTGATCCAGCCGGCCCATCTGGACCAGGCTCTCGAGCCGGCCGTCGCTGCCCACGAGATCGGTGAGGTCGAACCTGATCAGACCGATGCCCTGGACGTCGTTCTTGATGTTGATCTCGTAGGCGAAGGCGCCCCCCAGGCTGACCGGAAAATCCATCCACATGATCAGGTGGTCATAGTCGTCCTTGAAGTGGCTGAAGAAGGCCTTGGCAACGCCTACATCATCGACCTGGGTCGATAGGCTGTAGCGCTCGAGAATGGCGGCGGCGGTCGGGGCCACCGGAAGGTCCTCGGTCAGGTCGACGAGTTCGACCGCGGTGCCGCCGCCGGGCGAGGCGCCGACGACGGCTTCCCGAGCGAACAGGTCGCCGAACGCGATCAGGATCTTGCTCTTGAAAACGGTAATCTGAAAGGTATTACTGTCGTTGAAGCCGAACGAGGGAACATCGTTCCAGGTGATCTGCACGTTTTTGTTGCGCTGTTTCACAAACACGCCCCGCTCTCCGCTGACCGAGCCCGGATCCAGATCGGCGAAGAAAGCGGCAACCATCGGCGGCCCCCTCAGCACCCGCCCCAAGCTGCGCGAGAACGACTGGCAATCCGGAGCGTCGAAGGTCACCGTGCCGTCGGAGTTGATGAACAGCTCCTTGTACTTCTTGCCGTAGAACTTCACCTTGAAAGGCAGGACCAGGCGAATGCTGGCGTCCGACAGGCGCGGGTGCTTGTAGAACAGCCCGACCCGGATTTCGGCCAGCGACGGAAACCCGTCCATTTCGTCGAGGACGCGCATGCCCGGCAGCATGGTGTAGCGGGTCAGCGCGCTGGCGCCGAGACCGTTCACCACGGCGTTCTGGAGCCCGCCGATCCCCGATCCGGTATAGGCGACTCGCCAGCGAATCTGCGCGGCGTCAAGCGCCTGGATCATGCGCGCCCTGTAGGCGCAGCCCTCTGGATGCGCCGCCAGCGGTATTCCCTTCTTCCGGTCGAACGTCGCGGTCTCCGCCGCCGCCCAGATCGGCCGCTCGATCCATGACCGCGACAGGTACTGCGCCCGCTCATTGTTGACCATGGCGACCGCCAGGTCGAGTTCGTCGGCCCGCAGGCGGTCGAGTATCTCGGCACTCCAGCCACAATGCAGCTCGAGCGAGATTTCCGGATTCCGGCGCGTATATTCCGTGATGACGCCCTGGAGGAAGGCGACGGCGTAGTCGTTGGGCAGGCCGACGCGGATCACCCCGGCTATCTTGGAGCGGTTGAAATAGGAGGCCGCCTCGTCGTTGAGGCGCAGGATTTCCCGCGCGTAGCTGAGCAGCATCTCGCCTTCGCTGGTCAGCAGCAGCGTGCGTCCGACCTGCCTGATGATGGGGGCGCCGACGAGTTCCTCAAGCCGCTTGACCTGCAGCGAGACGGCCGGCTGGGTTCGGCCGAGCGCGTCGCCGGCTTTCGTGAAGGCGCCGAGGTCGATGACGGAAACGAAGGTGCGGAGCAGGTCTGTCTGGAAGTTCGTGAAGCTGCGCATGGATTAGCGTCTCTCATGCAAGGATGATGAATATAAATTTCTCATATCCGTGGACCGGCTTCAATCATGCTTCGGCCTGAAAACACGGAGATGCTCATGCCAGTCGACACAGTCTTTGCAGCCGAATTGCCCTGGCCCGACTACGACGCCCGGGTCCGCGACGGCTCCGTTCCGATTTTCATCCCCATCGGCTCGATGGAGCAGCATGGATGCCATATGCCGATGCATGTGGACGTGCTGCTGCCGACGGAGTTCGCCCGCCGCATCGCCAAGGCAGTCGGGGCGCTGGTCGCCCCGCCTTTCACGTATGGCTACAAGTCGCACCAGAAGTCCGGCGGAGGCAACCATCTGCCCGGCACCACCAGTCTCGACGGCGCGACGCTGGTGGCGGCGCTGCGCGACGTCATCAAGGAGTTCGCCCGCCACGGCGCGCGCAAGATCTGCCTGCTCAACGGACATTTCGAGAACTCATGGTTCATCGTGGAAGGCATCGATCTTGCCCTGCGGGAACTGCGCTGGAGCGGCATCGACGACGTCAAGGTCGTCGTGCTCTCCTACTGGGACTTCGTGGACAAGGCGACGATCGCGAAAC
>JADFQD010000168.1 GCA_022561975.1 Acidobacteriota bacterium | reverse complement strand
GTTGCCGCTCCTCAACGATGACACCGCATCGCCTGCGTCGCGTCGCCTTGCAGCGCACCCGAAAGCGCTCCCAACGCGACCCGCAGGACTTCTACCACGGGCTGCTAGAACTCGAGCCGGTGGCTCCGGTCGATCACTTCGCTCTCCGGCCGAGGGTTCCGAGGAACCTCTCTCGCATCACGCCCGATATGTCTTCCCTATCGGGAGAGGTCTCTCCGTTCTCAGCGACCTGGCGCGAGAGTGAAGGTTTCCCCAGCGAAGAGGTCTTCGGTGCCTCTCCAGAATAAGGATGGCACCTTCCGCAGGCCTACATAGCACCTATTCCGCTACTCCGCCGGGACTTCCTTTGGAATGAAATCGCTCTTTTCGTGCTGGTGAACGAGGATGATGCAATCTGCGCCATCGGCTTTGCACCAGTCGTCGTGCCATGCTTTTCCAGGTTGGTAAACGTACGAGCCCGGGCTCAGCTCCTGATCCTGGCCACTTCCGTCCTCTTCGATGTGGATCCACGTACCGGCGATCAGTACGCCGTGGTAGTCACCGGTGTGGGCGTGCACTCCGACCTTCGAGCCCGCCGGCAGTTTGATCAGGAAGCCAGACTCTCCTTCGCTGCGATCGCCCCAAACCGTGGCCACATGGATCGGAGAGCCTTCGGCTACTGGCGTCCACTCGAGTTGATCAGCCGGTAGGATAACCCCCGCCTGCATGTTCGAGTCGGCGAAGGATGCCGGTGTCACGGCGACGGTCAGGACTACGATCGCCACTAACCAACTGCGCGTCAAGTGCTTGGGACGGCCTAAGTCTACGGTTTCTCTCTGCATGATGAGCCTCCTTCAAAGGATAGGGTGTTGCTTTTTGCCGGTGGAAGGATAGCAGGTTGCTGAGGCCGACGAGTTTGAGTTCCGACCTGTCGAGGCCTCACCGTTTTTCAGCGACTGGGCGCGAGAGTGAAGGTCTCGCCGGCGAAGAGGTCTTCGGTGCCGGCTCCGAGCGCCGCGAGGCCCGGGAACAAGAGATCGGCCTGATTGAAGGTCGGCTCTCCCTGGCCGGGTACGAACACCCGTCCTCCGGCCGCGTGGACCAGGGCCGTACCGGCCGCGACGTCCCACTCGTGCTTGGGCACCAGGGTCCAGGTCGCGTGGGCCAGGCCCGCGGCGACCAGACCCATCTTGAGAGCCACGGATCCCATCGGCCGAAGCTCCCAGCTGCGCCCCTCGTACTGAGCCCACTCGCCGCGCCCGATCTCGCTTCGGCTGGCCAGCACGACGATGTCCTCTGCGGCGTTCGTGCCGCGCGGAGAAACCGGGGCGCCGTTGAGCGTGACGCCGGTCTCGAGCGACCCGACGATCTTCTCGTCCCGTGACGGACTCAGGATCCCGCCCGCGACCGCCTGTCCATCGACCGCGAAGCCTATCGACACGCACCATTCAGGGATGCCCTGAACGAACTCGCGAGTGCCGTCGATAGGATCCACGATCCACAGACGGCGGCTTGCGATGCGTGCCGCGTCGTCCTTGGTCTCCTCGGAGAGCCAGGCCTCGCCGTCACGCGGCAGGATATCGAGCAGCACCTCGTTCACTGCCAGGTCCGCCTCGGTGACCGGGTCGTCCCCGGCCTTGAGGGTGGCTTCGATCTCGCCGGCGGTGAAGTTTTCGAGAACCCCTGCGGCGGCATCGAGCGCGCAGTCGATGCGATTCAGGATGTCCGCGATCAAACGTGATCCTCGTGGCTATGGTAGGGACCCACCAGAAAGCCCTCATGACGCAGGTAGTCGACGATCTTCTGGGCCGCGCGCTCGGCGCTCAGCTCGCCGGTGTCGATCACGACCTCGGCATTTTCCGGGGCCTCGTAGGGATCGTCGATTCCGGTGAACCCCTTGATCAAGCCGGCGCGCGCTTTGGCGTAAAGACCCTTGCGATCACGGCTTTCGCAGACCTCCAGCGAGGTTGACACATGGACCTCGACAAACCCACCGTGCAGCTCGATCGATTCGCGAACTTTGCGGCGGGTGTTGGCGTAGGGCGCGATGGGAGCACACACCGCGGCGCCGCGGTTCTTGGTGATTTCGCCGGCCACGAACCCAATGCGCTGGATATTGAGATCACGATGCTCCTTGGAGAAGCCGAGTTCGCTCGAGAGGTTCTTGCGGACGATATCGCCGTCGAGGAGAGTCACCGGACGGTCGTCGAGTTCCATCAGCTTCGCGATCAGGATCTGGGCCACGGTCGATTTCCCCGAGCCCGACAGCCCGGTGAAAAACACCGTGTAGCCCTGCCGCGACCGCGGCGGAAATCGGCGCCTGAGGGCGTCGATGACCTCAGGATAGGAGAACCACTCCGGGATGTCGGCGCCCTCGCGCAGGCGACGCCGCAACTCGGTGCCCGAGAGACTCAAGATCTTCTCTCCCTCTTCCGCCTCCGGCCGCGGCAAGTACTCTCCCCGGCTCTCGGAGTAGACCACCTCCTGAAACGGCACCAGCTCGATACCGGATTCTTCCGCATGCTTGGCGACCAGCTCCTGCGCATCGTAGGGGCCGTAGAAGGAGTTGCCTTCGCGGTCGCGCGGACCGGCGTGGTCGCGACCGACGATGAAATGGGTGCAACCGTAGTTGCGGCGAATCAGCGCGTGCCACAGGGCCTCGCGAGGTCCGCCCATACGCATCGCCAAGGGCAAGAGACTCAGGGTCACCATCTGCGGCGGCAGCTGGGCGAGCACGGCTTCGTAGCAGCGCACCCGTGAGAAGTAGTCCACATCGCCTGGGCTGGTGCGCCCGACCACGGGATGAATCAGGATCTTGGCGTCGTTGTCGAGCGCCGCCCTGCGCGTCAGCTCGACGTGGGCTCGGTGCATCGGGTTGCGGGTTTGGAAGGCCACGACCTTGTCCCAGCCGAGGCGCTTGAACTCCGAGCGCAGCTGCTCGGGGGTGTGGCGATAATGCTGGTAGGTGTGATGAGGCGGCAGTTCGAGGCCTTCGAGCTTGCCGCCAATGTAGATCGGGTGGGTTTCCTGCATGAGCTGAAACACACCGGGGTGGTCTTGGTTGTCGGTTCCGAAGACTGCGATCGCCTCGGCGTGACGATCGGGCGTCCAGATGTCCTCGATGGTCAGCACCGCCAGCACCATGCCTTCGGGGTGACGCAGCGCGACCCGATCGCCGGAGGACAGCGATGTGGCGAATTCCTCGGTGACGTCGAGCATGATCGGCATCGGCCAGAGGGCTCCATTGGCGAGCCTCAGATCGCGACAGACGTTTTCGTAATCGGCCTTGTCGAGATAGCCGGGCAGGGGCGAGAAGGCGCCGTTGAGCAGCAGCTCGCTGTCCCAGATTTGGCGAAAATTGAGGTCCCACGAAGGGAGGCGTAGGGCTTCGTCTTTGAGTTCCGCAATGCGGTCCATGCCCACGAGAAGCGGGCGAAGTTCATGTGTAGCGACAGATGTCATCATGGTTCCCAGCTAGAGTTGTTTTGAGGGGAGTGGACCGCACGGGGCGGACCGGGTGAGGCCGCAATATAGCAAAAAAGAGGGAAAGAAAAAGGGTGACAGGCACCCAATTACAAAGCGCCAGGTACGCAGGTCTCGGATTCAGTCGCCGTAATTGGGTGCCTGTCACCCTTTTTCCCGGGTGGCGTCGAGACTCTGAGCAGCTCGGCTCGGGCCGAGCTGCGGACCTCGAAGGGGCCGAGGTCCGCGGGCAGGAGCGTCCAAGAGACCGGCTCGAGGTCGATGCTACCGCGGCCGGAGTCGATCGTGGCCGTACCCGAAAGCAAGGCCCATATCTCGAAGGTGGCACCGTCGCAGTCGGCCTGGTAGGCGGGGCCGTCCAATCGTAGTCTCTCGGTGCGAAAGTAGGGACAGTCCACCAAAAGCTCGCGTTCGGCGGCGCCCCCGGCGAGTGGCGCCGGCCGGATCGCGCCCGGTCTCACCGATCGAAAGTCGGCCACCTCGAGGGCCTGCTCCAGATGGAGCGGCCGGCTCTTGCCGTCGGTATCCTTTCGACCCCAGTCATGAAGGCGGTAGGTCACGTCGCTGGCCTGCTGGATCTCGGCCAGCACCAGGCCCGGTCCGATCGCGTGAATCGTGCCCGCCGGCACGAAGAAGACGTCACCCTGCCGTGCCGGCACGCGATGAAGCACGGATTCGAGTTGGCCTCGATTCAGCGCGACTCTCAGCTCTTGAGCGTCGGCGGGCCGGTCGAATCCGAGAATGATCTCGGCGTTCGGCCGGGCGTGGAGCACGACCCACATCTCGGTCTTGCCGAGGTCGCCCTCCCGGCTTCGGGCGTAGTCATCGTCCGGGTGCACCTGCACCGAGAGCCATTGATCGGCGTCGAGTAGCTTGATCAGGAGGGGAAAGCGCTCGCGATCGACCGCGGCTTGATTGCGGCGCCCGACCAGGCGAGTGCCGTAGGTGTTGAGCAACTGGCGCAGGGTGGCGCCGTCCCATGGGCCGCCGACGACGGGTGTCTCTCCGTTGGGATGATCCGAGATCTCCCAGCTTTCGGCAATCGTCCCTCCGGGGAGCCTTCGCCCCAGGAGCCGCTCGAGTTCGCGCCCCCCCCAGATGTAATCCTTGAGTATGGGTCGAAACCGCAAGGGTCCGAGAGGGGCGAGTGCGCTTTCGGTGACCATCGAGCGGCCAGCAGGCTAGTGTCGTGTCCCGCAAATAGCTTGCTTAGAGTTCGAGGTCATTTCGTTCGCTGGCAAGGCGCACCGAGGCAGGCATATTGGGAATCTGTCGACGAGGGGCAACGCCACAAGCGGGCGAAAGGGGCCGAAATCTGAGCGAGCTATTTGCGGGACACGACACTAGCACAGGCGGCTGGCGCGGCTCCGGCGGAACCATCGTGATCTCGCGACCGCGAAGGGAAGGGGAGAAGATCGCTTGCGTCTCGGTGCCCCGGTTGTGTGCTAATCTTTCCCCGGTGCATTTGCAGCTTCTCATCGCTTCTACCGGTCCGCGCCAGAAACCGGGAGCGACCTATCCTCTTGCCGACGCGCTAGCGGCCGTGCCGAACAGCGCCTCAGCCGTCCCAGTCGTCTCAGAATGACGCAATTGGCTTTGCACTGGTCGTGAAGCTGCAGCCGTCCGGGAGGCGGGACGCCGACTGGAGAGTCGGTGGGAGCGATCTTGGCCGAGGGCCACAGGTCGCTTCGAACGGGATGTGTCTGTTGACTCGAAAGGGGCCCCATCATAGCTAGAGGGGGACGGTTTCGAAGGCCACCGATTCCCGTGGATCGGACTCGAGTCAATCACCATATCCGGAAGAGCCCGGTTCGACTGATTGACCATGACGGAGCCCAAGTCGGCGTGGTTCCGATCGAAGAGGCTAGGAAGCGAGCCGAGGCGGTGGGCCTGGACCTGGTCGAGGTCGGGTCTAACTCGGATCCGCCCGTGGTCAAGGTTCTCGATTGGGGCAAGCTCAAGTACGAGCGCGAGAAGCAGGCCCGCGAGGCGCGCAAGAAGACCCACACCATCGAGGTCAAAGAGGTCAAGTACCGGCCGAATATCGACAAGCACGACATGGACCGCAAGACCGATCGCATCAAGACGTTTCTGAAGAAGGGTAAGAAGGTCAAGGTGACGGTGTTTTTCCGCTATCGTCAGTTACGCAGACCGGAATTGGGCACCGAGATTTTGGATTTTCTGACAGTGGCTGTCGAGGATTTGGGTGTCATCGAGTCCCGCACCCAGTTGGAGGCCCGACGGATGGTCATGGTGATCGCGCCGTTGCCGCAGGACAAGCGGGAGGCCGCGGCGAAGGCGGCCCAAGCCGCCGAGCCCAAGAACAGCGGCGCCGAGTCAGGCGAGTAGGGCGCCCAGGACTTTTTCCAGCAGGGAGGCGAGTCGCGGGGCCCGAGGTTGGGTCTCGGTGAGGGTTGCCGGTGACAAGAAGCGCACGCCACGAGGTGGCGCAGGTTGGCTAGCCTGACCTTCTCACCAGGTTCGTAGCGAGACGCCGCAAATGTCTGGAGATACGAGGCTTGCGACTGAGGCGGACGCAGGCGTACTCGAAGTACGCCGAGGAGGCCGATAGGAGCGCAACGCAGTA